>NZ_JAMYNS010000011.1:0-231743 GCF_040319125.1 Mesorhizobium sp. M0938
TCGCCAGCGGCGCGCCGCCCTCGTTGGTGAGGCGTATATAGTCGGCACCCCTCCAAACTGTCAACAACCATTTCAATCTTTTTTGCGAAGAACTGTTAGCCGCGCACGGCCAAGAACTGGCCTGTCCCATGCGGCGGAACCGTCTCCAGTCCTGTCAGCTTATATGGGAACAAAGCGGGAAACTTCAAGGATCAAGCGCCCTGTGTCCGGTTTGCAAGGGGTATTCACGGCAAACGGGGACTGGAGCCCGACGGTTCCGGCGGATCTGCATGGCGGCGCGACCGAACGGCTGGAACCATTCGTCCCGGCTGTTAGTTCCATCAGCGAAGAACGGGACCGCCGAGCGGGCGTCGCAGCGCAACAGACTTGAGGCCCTCAACAAGTCCTCCAGACATCTCGCTCGATGACCGCAGCGTGGGTGCCGTTCCGGGC
The DNA here is from genome assembly GCF_040319125.1 of Mesorhizobium sp. M0938. NCBI lineage: Bacteria > Pseudomonadati > Pseudomonadota > Alphaproteobacteria > Hyphomicrobiales > Phyllobacteriaceae > Mesorhizobium > Mesorhizobium sp. M0938. The sequence goes on from NZ_JAMYNS010000011.1 coordinate 433, forward strand.
ACGAACAGGGAGATTCACGCTGGAAGACTGGTTCGTGCCCAGGCCGAGTAGGCAGGGCCCGAACCGACCCTCTATGCGATCCAGCCAGGAGGAGGCGTTCAGCCCCCAAAGGTTAAAGCATTCTTGGACTTTCTCATTCCGCGGCTCGACTTGAAGAGGATTGATCGCCAAGGGAGCCACATCTGAAGCCGACCCTGCACACCAAGCGCTTTTTCCGCTGCATCGCCGGGCGTTAAACTGACCCACTACCCCATTGGCGGCAGCCGGCTGATCCAGTTTGACCCAAGCGTCGCCCTTCCAACGTTACAGCGATTTAATGTGCAAGCGAGTGGGAGAATTGCCATAAAGCTTTGATATCGACGAGTCATCCTGCGTGTCGGAGTGTGCCGTCGCGTCTACTTCACCTTGGGAGCCGTAGACGGTATATTTGCCAACCGGAGCGCCGATGGCCACCTGGAAACAGATCGTTTTTGCACTTGTAATCCTGGTCGCGGCCGCGGCCGCCTGGGTTCGCTTTTTTCCAGGCGCGCCGGATGTGCTGGCGCGCTGGGGCATCGACTGGGCTTATGCCGCGACGCCACCAACGGGCGCCGTCGATAACGGCGGGCAAACAGGCAGCAGCAACGCCGCCGGCCAGCGGGTGACTATCGTCGCATTGCCGGCGGCTGCAGCCATCATCAATGATCGCCTGCAGGCGATCGGCACCGGCCGCGCCAATGCGTCGGTGACGGTCAATCCTTACAGTTCCGGCCGTCTCGTTGAATTCCTGGTCGAAGCCGGCGCCCATGTCGAAAAGGGGCAGGTGATCGCAACCCTTGATTCCGACACCGAGGTGATCGCGCAGGATCGTGCCAAGGTTGCTTTGCAGGACGCGCAGGCCAGGCTCGTCCGGGTCAAATCGCTGCGGGCTTCCAACGCCGCGACGGCGGTCGCCGTTGCCGATGCCGAAGTGGTACTGGCCAATGCCAAGCTGGCGCTTCGCGATGCGGAACTGGCCCTGCAGCGCCGCTCGATCGTCGCGCCGATATCAGGCGTCGTCGGCATCCTGCCGATAGCAGCCGGCAACTATGTGACCAGCCAGTCGGCGGTCGCCACCCTCGACGACCGCTCCAGCATACTGGTCGAATTCTGGGTGCCGGAGCGCTTCGCCGCCGCCGTCAAGGTCGGCGCGGACTTATCGGCGACACCGATCGCCAACCCCAACAAAGCCTACACCGGCACGGTTGCTGCCATCGACAACCACATCGACGAAGCCAGCCGTACCCTTCTGGTCAAGGCAAAGATCGCCAATCCCGCCGATTCGCTGCGTGCCGGCATGTCCTTCCGGATCACCATGAAATTCCCCGGCGACAGTTATCCGGCCGTCAGCCCGCTGGCGATCCAGTGGGGTTCTGATGGTGCCTATGTCTGGGCAATCGCGGACGGCAAGGCCAAGCGGGTGCCTGTGCGCATCATCCAGCGCAACACCGAGACCGTGCTGATCGACGCCCCGATCGTCAGCGGCGATATGGTGGTGACCGAAGGCACCCAGAGCATCAGCGAAGGCGGCGAGGTCCGCATCGCCGGCGAAGAACAGCGCGCCGCGGACGCCGGCAGCTAATGACCGCTTCCAACAACGCCGCCAGCGATACAGGCTTTACCGCGCTATTCATCCGCAGGCCGGTGATGGCCTTCGTCTTGAACACGCTGATCGCGGTCGCCGGCCTCGCCGCCTTCTACGGCGTCGAAATCCGCGAACTGCCGGATGTCGACCGCCCCGTCATCACCGTCAACACAGTCTTTGAAGGCGCCGCGTCCGAAACCGTCGACCGCGAATTGACCGACGTGATCGAGGGCGCGGTCGCCCGCGTCTCCGGTGTGAAGTCGATCTCGTCCACCTCGTCCTTCGGTACGAGCCGCGTCACCATCGAATTCAACGACGGCGTCGACCTCGACGTCGCCGCCTCCGATGTGCGCGATGGCGTCGGCCGCGTCGCCGACCAGATGCCGGACACGGCGGATGCGCCGCGCATCGTCAAGGCCGATGCCAATTCCGAGCCGGTGATGCGGCTGGCCGTCACCTCCGACACTATGTCGGTGCAGGACATGACGGTGCTGGTCCAGGACCAGATCGAGGACGAACTAGCCGCCGTGCCCGGCGTTGCCGACGTGCAGGTCTATGGCGACCGCGACAAGATCTTCCGCATCGACGTCGACCAGACCAAGCTGGCGAGCCTTGGCTTCACGGTCGCGGATCTGAGAACCGCCCTTGCTTCGGTTGCCTTCGATTCGCCGGCCGGTTCGATCACCACGACCAACCAGGATCTCATCGTGCGCACGACGGCGGACGTGACCACGCCGGAGGAGTTCGAGAACATCATCATCGGCGGCACGACCCGCATCCGCGACGTCGCCACCGTCACGCTCGGCCCCGACATCGGCCAGACCACATTGCGTTCGAACGGCAAGACCGGCATCGGTCTCGGCATCATCCGCCAGGCGGAATCGAACACGCTGGATATTTCGACCGGCGTCAGGGCCGCCGTCGACAAACTGCAGGCGGATCTGCCTCAGGGCATGTCGATCAAGGTCACTAGCGACGATGCGGTCTTCGTCAACGGCGCTGTGCATGAGGTGGAGATCGCACTCGGCCTGTCCGTCTCCATCGTGCTGATCGTCATCTACGTGTTTCTCCTCGACTGGCGCGCGACACTCATTCCGGGCCTCGCAATGCCGGTCGCCATGATCGGGACGATCGCCGCAATCTATCTCGCCGGCTTCTCGGTCAACATATTGACGCTGCTCGCTCTGGTGCTGGCGACGGGCCTGGTCGTCGACGACGCCATCGTCGTTTTGGAAAACATCGTGCGACGACGCAACCAAGGCATGGGGCCACGCGCCGCAGCCGTGCTTGGCGCCCAGGAAGTGTTCTTCGCCGTCATCGCTACCACGCTGACGCTGGTCGCCGTCTTCGTGCCGATCTCCTTCCTGCCCGGCCAGACCGGCGGCCTGTTCCGCGAATTCGGGTTCGTGCTCGCCATATCGGTGCTTCTGTCCGCCGTCGTGGCGCTGACGCTTTGTCCGATGCTTGCCTCACGCATGCTGTCAGTCGCGCCACTTCACCACGAAGGCGGCAGCGGCATCGGCGCCCGCATCGGCGGCGCGCTGAACACTCTCTACCGGCGCTGCCTGCGCATCTGCCTCGACGCGCCGTGGATCGTGCTTCTTGTCGCGCTGCTGTTTGCAGCCACCGCCTTCACGCTGTTTGGCACGATCCGCCAGGAACTGACGCCGACCGAGGACCGTGCCGTCGTGCTCATGCGCGTCGATGCACCGCAAGGGGTCAGCCTCGACTACACGACGCAGCAGATGCAGAAGATCGAAAAACTGATCCAGCCGCTGCGCGATTCCGGCGAAATCCGCAACACGTTCGAGAGCGCTGGCCGGAACGGCGCCTACAATGCCGGCTTTATGGTGATGACGCTGGCGCCATGGGACGAGCGCACGCGCAGCCAGCAAGAGATCATGGCCGAGATCAGCCGGCTCACCAAACAGGTGCCGAGCGTGCGCGTCTTTCCGATGCAGCCCAACAGCCTCGGCATTCGCGGCGCAGGCAACGGCCTGCAGTTCGCGCTGGTTGGCAACAATCGCGCGGCGCTCGGCGACGCTGCGGTGAAGATCATCGCCGAGATGCAGAAGGATCCCCGCTTCCAGTCGCCCCGGCTCTCCGTCGACCCGACGCAACCCCAGCTTGCCGTGGCCATCGACCGCGAGCGCGCTTCCGACCTCGGCATCGACATATCAGGGCTTGCCGACACCATGCAGGCCATGCTCGACGGCAACGATGTCGTCGACGTTTATATCGCCGACCGCAGTTACGGCGTGAAGCTGGTCTCGACGACCAACCCGATCAACGATCCGACCGACCTGGAGAACGTCTTCCTGAGGACGGGCGATGGCCGCTTCGTGCCGATGTCGACCATTGCCACGCTGACCGAGCGCGCCGTGCCGCCCTCGCTGACCCGTGAGCAGCAACAGCCGTCGGTAGCGATCACCTCAAATCTCAGCGGCGATTTCGCGCTCGGTCAGGCGCTCACCCGCGCCGAGGCAATCGCCACGCCGCTGCTGCCGTCGGGCAGCCGCATCGTCCCGTTGGCCGAGGCGGCGACGCTGGGCGAGACCAACAGCGCCATGATCACCATCTTCGGTTTCTCGCTGGTCATCATCCTTCTGGTGCTCGCCGCCCAGTTCGAAAGCTTCGTTAGCGCGATCATCATCATGGCTACCGTGCCGCTCGGCCTTGCCTGCGCGATCTTTGCGCTTTTGCTCAGCGGCACCAGCCTCAACGCCTACAGCCAGATCGGCCTGGTGCTGCTGGTCGGCGTCATGGCCAAGAACGGCATCCTGATCGTCGAGTTCGCCAACCAGTTGCGCGATCGCGGGCTTGGCGTGCGCGAGGCAATCGAGCAGGCCTCCACCATCCGGCTGCGGCCGGTGATGATGACGATGATCTGCACCGTGCTCGGCGGCGTGCCGCTGGTGCTGGCGAGCGGCGCCGGCGCCGAGGCGCGTATCGCGCTCGGCTGGGTGATCGTCGGCGGTCTGGGTCTGGCCACCGTCTCGACGCTATTCCTGACCCCGGTCGCCTATCTCCTGCTCGGTCGCTTCGTCACACCCAAGGTGGAAGAGGCATCACGGCTGAAGCGCGAGCTCGAGGAAGCCGCCTACACCAATGTCGAGCCGGCGGAGTAGCGCCTTACCTCCCCCTTGAGGGGAGGGTCGGACCGCAGGTCCGGGTGGGGGCACGTCACGGCCGAAGGGTAGCGCCGACGCCCAAACCTCGCCATCATCTCTACCTTCCAAGCAGGCTCTTTACCCATGGCAAGGATGCCCGTACTTCGGGTAGCCTTGTCAACGCGAGCCCGTTCGCCCAGGCAGCAAGGTAGAGCGCTAAGGAAATGCCGAGAGGAATACAATGAGCTATCTGGACGAGCTGTTTTCCGTTGCCGGCAAGACGGCGCTGGTGACCGGGGCTGCGACCGGCATCGGCCGGATGGCGGCGACCGCTTTGGTCAGGGCTGGCGCTACAGTGATGATCGCCTCGCGTAAGGGCGAGGATTGCATCAAGGTTGCCGCCGAATTGAACGGCCTCGGCGGCTCCGGCCGGGCCGATGGCTTTGCCGGCGATGTCTCTAGCGAGGCCGGCATCGCCGCGCTGGTCGCCGAGGTCAAGGCTCGGACCGAGCGGCTGCACATCCTGGTCAACAATGCCGGCGTCTCCTGGGGCGCGCCGCTGGAAACCTTCCCCTACCATGCCTGGGCCAAGGTGTTCGGCGTCAACGTCACCGCCGTCTTCCATCTGACGCGCGAGCTCTTGCCGCTGCTCGACGCCGCCGCTAGCGACGTCGATCCGGCCCGGGTGATCAATCTGGGTTCGGTGATGGGCACGCAGCCGCTGGCCGACGACGCTTATTCCTACTCTGCTTCCAAGGCAGCGGTTCACCATCTGACGCGCACCTTGGCGATCGAGTTCGCTGCCCGCCGCATCACCGTCAACGCCTTTGCCCCTGGCCCCTTCCAGAGCCGGATGACCGCCTTCGCCACCGCGACCGAGGAACAGGCCAACCATGTCGGCAATCATGTTCCGCTTCGTCGCATCGGTGCGCCGGATGACATTGCCGGCGCAACGCTCTATTTGTGCAGCCGTGCCGGCAGCTATGTCACCGGCGCCATCCTGCCGATCGATGGCGGGCAGTCGGTGCAGCATGGGCTGACACTGTTCAAGGAATGAAGCCGCTCGCGAGCCGGACGGTTGAAATGGAGGACATCAGCGTGGAACCGATCAGTCTCGATGTGCTTCTGGCCAGCGTCGGCAAGGAAGTCGGCGTGTCGCCTTGGCGGGTGGTCTCGCAGCGCATGATCGACCAGTTCGCCGATGCCACCGACGACCACCAGTTCATTCATTGCGATCCGGAGCGCGCCAAGCGAGAGACACCGTTCGGCGGCACCATCGCGCACGGCTTCCTGTCGCTTTCGTTGTTGTCGGCGATGACCTTCGAAACCATGCCGCCGCTCGAAAACAGCAAGATGGGCGTCAACCATGGCTTCGATTCGCTGCGCTTCCTGGCGCCGGTAAAGACCGGCTCGCGCATCCGCACCCGTTTCGTGCTGGCCGACGTCAAGGTAAGGCCGTCGGGCTGGGTGCAGACCGCACATGACGTGACGATCGAGATCGAGGGCTCGAAAAAGCCGGCGCTGACCGCCCGCTGGCTGACGCTGACACTTATAGAGCGCCAGCCAGAGGCGGCATGAACAGCTCAACGAGCCTCGGTAGAGATGAACTTCATGTGCCGGCCGATCTGCAGCGCGATATAGACGACCAGTGAGCAACCGATCGGGAACACGATCTCGTTGAGGCCGGTTGTGACAGCCTGCGGCAGTGCGAGCGCAACGTCCCTCGCCGCGGCCGTCTCGATCGTCAGCACCGTGATTCCGCCGCCGAACACCGCGCCTATCAAGGCGCCTGCCAGCGCGAAATGGAGCGGACGAGGTTCTTCCTTCGACGCCAGAGAGGCCAGTATCCAGCCGAGCAGGCCGTATTCGATCGCCCGCAACACACCCAGCGTCGTGAGCGAGAGGATGGCCGGCTTTGCAGCCGCATCAAGCGCACTTACCATGACCTTTTGCGTCCCCTTGGCGATGCCCATCGCCAGCGGCGCCGAGATTGCGCTGATCAGGCCGCCCAGCGAGGCTCGTACCTTGGCGATCGCCGTGCCGAGGCTGACGCCGGCGCAGACGAAGAACGCCCATGTCACGCCTTGCGCCAATTCGATCAGGACCTGGGCGGTAGCGGGATAGGAACCTGCTGCAAATCTGCCAGCCAGAATGAGGGCTTCCATGGCGAAGCCGAGTGCGATCGCCAACCATGCGATCATGACGACTCGCCTGAGTGCCTGCCTGGCAGCGTGAGAAAGTGGATCCACGTCCGGCACGCCGGACAAAAGCTCAGTCGGAGCCATATCGGCCTCCCCAAAACGGAAATTTCTTGCAGAGCCGCGAACTATCGGTCGTTTGTAACAGCCCGATGTTGCCCGTTTGGGTCAGGGTAACACCTCACGTGTGAAGAAACGGACGTGTCGGAACGCTTCAGCCGATTCTGACGGCGCCTTGTCCGATCCCGTACAGCGTATATAATTTAGCCAGCCACCAACAGATGAAGGCAGACGAAAATTGCCGCTCAGCGTCCAGACACGCCGCGAGAAACAAAAAGCCGAACTGCGCTCCGAACTTGTCGATGCGGCGCACAAGCTCGTGCAGGAGGAGGGCTATGAGGGGCTCACAATCCGCAAGCTGGCCAAACGCGTTGGGTATGCGCCGATGTCGGTCTACTCTTATTTCGCCGACAAGCAGGACATATTGTTCGCGCTGGCCGAGGATGCGTTCCAGATCCTGGCCAAGCGTATCGAGGATCACCCGGCCGACGATCCGATCGAGGCGCTGCAGGTGGTTATGACCGAATACGCGGCCTTCGGCCTTGGCAATCCCAACGAATATCGCACAGTGTTCATGACCGAAAAGGTCAAGCCGCCGGAAGGCAGGACCTTCGCCGAGATGCAAGAGGGCAACCCGCTGATGAAGGTGCTGATCAAAAGGGTCGAGGCTTGCGTTGCCGCCGGCAAGCTCAAGGGCGATCCGCGCGCCATCGCCACCATGCTGTGGGCGGTCGGCCACGGCACGATCTCGCTGCTGATCACTTTTCCTTTCTACCCGTTCGGCGACCAGCAGGCTTTCGTCAAGCGGATGTGCGACTTCACGCTCGCCGGTCTGATGACGCAAGATGTCTCGCCACTGACCGAAACGCCGCCCAACTGCTGACCGACCTGCGTTCCCGCGCAATTTGATCCGGCCGGCGCCTTGTGCGTGTCGCTCCAAAGCCTGACCTCAGCTGGAGCCTGGGTGTGCAGCGGTTTTTGGCGCGCCCTGCGACATCTTGGCTTTTACGAAAATTTTATCGTACGTGTACGATTTCTGACTTGAAGCTTCGATCTTCCGGGCGTATATGTACGTCGCATCGTACATGTACGGAAAAGATTTAACCGGAGACAGATGATGAAAAAGACCGTTCTCACCCTCGCGGCCGTGCTGGCGTTCTCGAGCGCGGCATTTGCCGGCCAGCACACCAAGCAGGCGCCTGCTGCGGCCTGCGCCGAGACCAGGACCGACGTCAAGCTCGATTGCGGCGCGACCGGTTCGGTCGAGAAGACAGGCGCGGCGACCAAGACCGGCTCGGCCGATAGCAAGGGCCCAAGACTCGGTATCGATATCAATCCGTGGATTGTGCCGAGCACGTTCTGAGGTTTAGTCCCTAAAGCGCGGCGCGTCCCCCTTGACGTGCAAGGATGTTACTTCCTGCGCTTCTTCATTCCGGCCACGGTCTTGGCCTTGCCGGGCCTCGCGGGAGCGCCGGAAATGGAAGTCCCGGTGATTGACACCGGATCGCTGGCCGGAAACGTATCCTCGAGCCCTTCCTCGAGTTCCTCTTCAACGTTCGATCCTTCGTGCTGCTCGTGTTCGAGAGAACGCACGGCAGGCGTCTTCTGAACCGGAGGATTCGGCGCGGATTTCGACGGCATCGACGTTCTCCCTCGACTTGCTCCGGCAAACGGCCGGGCGCAGCGAATGTTCCTAAGCCGCTGCGTCGCCTGCCGCCTCCGACAGGAAAGTAAAGACATAATCGGAGAAGGAACGCCAGCATTCGACCCGGAAAGCGTCGGCCGCTGTGCGCAACAGCACGATCTCGACCTTACCCAGAATGGTGCGTGACGTCGCGCCCACGGGAAATGCATCGAGCGACAGATCCTGCGGGCAGCCTGAATTGATTGTTGCCGCAGCCGCCGGGCCGGTGACTGATATGGCGACGTTGCGGTGCGAGACGCCAACCGCCGAATGCAGTGCTGTAACCTTGGCGCAGTCGGCGAGCGGGTCCTTTGCCGCCTCATCGATGACCAGCCATTCGTCCGGCCCAAGCCACAATGCCGTGCGCCCGGCCTTTGCCGCCGAGGTTTTCGGCTTTCGTGGCAAGGTCACGCCAAGCGCTTTCGAAAGCGCGGCCACAGAGGCGTCCGGCGCGCGCAGCGAAATGCGCTCCGCCGGCGGCATCACGGCGAGCTTGACGCCCGTGGCGGAAAGTTCCTGACCAGCGAGCGCGGCGCGGCGTTCGGCCGATGGGGCGGGAGCGGCAGTTTTCTTCGCGGCAGCCTTAGCCATTGAGGCGCTCCCCCTTCTCGTCGAAGAACACCATGCCGGTGACTTCCACCTCGATCGTCCCGTTCGGCATCGGCACGTAAAGCGTCTCGCCGATCCGGTCGCGGCCGCCGGCAACCAGAGCCAGCGCGATCGAGCGGCCGCAATTTTGCGACCAGTAGCTCGAGGTGACATGGCCAATCATTTTCATCGGGATCGCCTGCTTCGGATCCGCGACGAGCTGCGCGCCCTCTTCCAGCACCACTTTCGGATCCTTGGTTTTCAGGCCGACAAGCTGCTTGCGGCCCTTGGCGACAAGGTCCGGCCGCGCCATGCCCCTGATACCGACGAAATCGGTCTTCTTCTTGCCGACCGCCCAGTCGAGACCGGCGTCACCAGGCGTCACCGTGCCGTCGGTGTCCTGGCCGACGATGATGTAACCCTTTTCGGCGCGCAGCACGTGCATGGCCTCGGTGCCGTAGGCGGTGGCGCCATGCTTCTGGCCCTCGGCCCACAGCGCTTCCCAGACCGCTTGGCCGTAGTCGGCCGGCACGTTGACCTCGAAGCCGCGTTCGCCGGTGAACGACATGCGGAACAGCCTTGTCGGCACGCCGCAGATCTTGCCCTCGCGCACCGACATATGCGGCAGCGCCTCGTCCGACATGTCGATGCCTTCGATCAACGGCGCGATGATATCCCGAGACTTCGGCCCCTGCACGGCAATGACGGCCCACTGCTCGGTGATCGAGGTCAGCCAGACATTGAGATGCGGGAACTCGGTCTGGAGGTAATCCTCCATATGGTTCATGACGCGCGGCGCCCCGCCGGTCGTCGTCGTCACATGGAAACGGTCCGGCGCCAGTCTTCCCACGACACCGTCGTCATAGATGAAACCGTCCTCGCGCAGCATGATGCCATAGCGACAACGACCGGGTTCCAGCTTCTCCCAGGGATTGGTGTAGAGCAGCTCCATGAACTTGGCCGCATCCGGCCCGACCACCTCGATCTTGCCCAGCGTCGAGGCGTCGAACAGGCCGGCCGTCTTGCGCACCGTGACACACTCGCGATCGACGGCGGCGTGCATGTCCTCGCCCGCCCTGGGAAAATACCACGCGCGCTTCCACTGGCCGACATCCTCGAAGACGGCACCCTGAGCCTCGGCCCAGGGATGGATTGCCGTCTTGCGGGTCGGGTCGAACAATTTTCCCCGCGCATGGCCGACGATCGAGCCGAAGGTCACTGGAGTGTAGGGGGCCCGGAATGTCGTCAGCCCGACTTGCGGGATCGGCTTGCCCAGCGTTTCGGCGGCAATCGCCAGACCGTGCATGTTCGAAGTCTTGCCCTGGTCGGTCGCCATGCCGTTGGTGGTGAAGCGTTTGACATGCTCGATAGAGTGCATGCCCTCATGCACGGCCTGGCGGATGTCCTTGGCGGTGACGTCGTTCTGGAAATCGACGAAGGCCTTTACCGTCGTGTCCGCACCCGCGCCGGGCGCCGCACCCAGCATGCCGCGCGACCAGTTCTCGCTGGCATCGACCTTCGGCTTGGTTCCCTTGGCGGCGTTGGCGACGGCATTCTTGACGCCCGCATCCTTGGCCGCCTTGGCGCCCGCCGCATAGGCCTCGTCGATCGTCGCCGACAGCCCGTCCGTGCCGTTGCAGGCGCCGACGGAGACGCAATCCTGCGCATAGGTGCCGGGCACGAAGCGCTTGGTCTCGTCGTTGAAGGCGACCTTGCCGCGCGACTGCGAGAACAGATGCACCGACGGCGTCCAGCCGGCCGACATCAGGATCGCGTCGACGGGAATAGTGCGCTCGCCGCCGCCGTTCTTCGGCTGCACGGTCATCGACGATACCCGCAATTTGCCGCCGGCGCGGATCACCGCGCGGCCGAAATTGACCTCGATGCCGAGCCCCCTCGCCTCGTCGATCACCGGTCCGGTCGGGTTGTCGCGCAAATCGACGATAGCCGCCACGTTGACGCCAGCCTTCTTCAGGTCGATCGCCGCCGCGTAGGCGGAATCATTGGCCGTATAGACGCCGACATTCCTGCCGACCGCGACGCCGTAATGGTTGAGATAGGTACGCGCGGCCGAAGCCAGCATGATGCCGGGCCGGTCGTTGTCGGCAAACACCATGTGCCGCTCGATGGCGCCGGTCGCCAGCACGACGCGCTTGGCGCGGACCTGCCACAGCCGCTCGCGCGGCAAATCGCTGCCGGGGTTCTGCAGATGGTCGCTGACGCGCTCGACCAGCCCGACGAAATTCTGCGCGTAATAGCCGAAGGCCGTCGTGCGGGACAACACGCGGACATTGTCCATGGCCTTGAGCTTGGCGACTGCACCTTGCGCCCAGGCAAAACCGTCCTGGCCGTCAATCTTGGCGCCGCTCTCGAAGCGCAGGCTGCCGCCGAAATCCGCCTGCTCATCGGCAAGGATGACGCGCACGCCGGTCTCGGCCGCGGCAAGTGCTGCGGCGATGCCTGCGGCACCTCCGCCCAGCACCAGCACGTCGCAATGGGCATAGCGCGCCGAATAATGGTCGGGATCCGGCTGGTCGGGGGCGACGCCAAGGCCGGCCGCGGCCCTGATCTTCGGCTCGTAGAGGTTTTTCCAGGCGGACTTTGGCCACATGAAGGTCTTATAGTAGAAGCCGGCCGAAAGCAGCGGCGAGGCGACGTCGCCGAGCGCGCTGACGTCGAAGGAAAGCGACGGCCAGCGGTTCTGCGACTGCGCCGCCAGCCCGTCATAGAGCTCCTGCACGGTGGCGCGGACATTCGGCGTCTTGCGCGCTGCGTCGCGCTTGATCTCAACCAGCGCATTGGGCTCTTCCGCCCCGGCGGACAGAAATCCGCGAGGCCGGTGATATTTGAACGAGCGGCCGACCAGATGGACGCCGTTGGCGAGCAGCGCCGAGGCCAGCGTATCGCCCTCGACACCGGCATAGGACTGGCCGTCGAAGCTGAAGCGGGCCGTCTCTGCCTGCTTGAGGCGCCCGGCGCCGGGAATGCGGAACGCTGCTATCATTTGGAGGCTCCCGGCAGCTTCGCAGGCTTCGGCTCGCCGGCCTTGTAGGTCATCAGAAACCTGTCGCTGACGGTGTCGCGCACGGCATTGAAGAACCGCGCGCAGCCATGCATGTGCCGCCAGCGCTCATAGATGATGCCTTTGGGATTCGAGCGGATGAAGAAGAACTTTTCGAAGTCGTCATCGCTTGTCGCGGCCATATCTGCCGAACGCGCAATATGCGCCTCGCCGGCGTTGCGGAATTCGAGTTCCGGACGCTCTTCTTCGCAATAGGGGCAGCGGATGAGAAGCATGTTTGTTCCTACAATTCGCCGTGGCCGACATGGGCGCCGGCTGGTTGGTCGCAAAGCTTCTGGCCCAGCGTCGCGAACGGCGCGACCAGCCGGATGCGTTCCTCGACACTTGCCGCCGGGCGGAAAAGGTCGCGATCAGCCATGTTGCCGATCGTGAGTTGAAACGGGTCGGTGGTCACGATGACGTGGCGCGGCTGGAACATCTGGTCGTCCTCAAGATCGGTCGGCCTGTTTTCCAGGAAGGTGACCACCTTTTGGCCGCCGCTCCAGACACAGGCGAGCACGCCCGCGTCGACGGAAAACGGCCATCCGGTCTCGTTTTCGGCGCGGCTGATCGGCTGCAAGCGCACCTCTTCGACCGAGGGAAAATGAAACAGGCCCTGCTCTCCCGCGAGCATCAACGGCATCGCAACAGCCATCTCGGCCATCATCAGTGCGCCACCGCTGCCGCCGCTGCTTCGTCGATCAGGCGACCGGTGCGGAAGCGCTCGATGGTGAAGGGTGCGTTGATCGTGTGCGGATCGTCCCTGGCGATGGTGTGCGCAAAGACATGGCCGGAGCCCGGCGTTGCCTTGAAGCCGCCCGTGCCCCAGCCGCAATTGACATAGAGGCCGGGCACCGGCGTCTTGGCCAGGATCGGCGAGCGGTCTGGCGTCACGTCGACGATGCCGCCCCACGAGCGCAACATCTTCATGCGCGTGAACATCGGGAACATCTCGCAGATGGCGTCGAGCGTGTGCTGGAGAATGTGCAGGCCGCCGGTCTGCGAATAGGAAACATACTGGTCGGTGCCGGCGCCGATGACCAGCTCGCCCTTGTCGGACTGCGAGATATAGGCGTGCACCGTGTTCGACATCACCACACAAGGGAATACCGGCTTGACCGGCTCCGACACCAGCGCCTGCAGCGGATAGCTTTCCAGTGGCATGCGCACGCCGGCCATGTTCATGATGACGGACGAATGCCCGGCGGCAACGACGCCCACTTTCTTGGCGCCGATGAAGCCACGCGTCGTCTCGACGCCGGTGACCGCACCGTTCGGCGCTCGCTTGACGCCGGTGACCTCGCAATTCTGGATGATGTGGACGCCCCGCGCCGAAGCGCCGCGCGCATAGCCCCAGGCGACGGCATCGTGGCGGGCGGTGCCGCCGCGACGCTGCAGGGTCGCGCCCATCACCGGATAGCGGGCATCGCGCGAAATGTTGAGCGGCGGGCAGAATTCCTTCGCCGCTTCCGGCGTCAGCCACTCATTGTCGATGCCGTTCAGGCGGTTGGCATGGACGTGGCGTTTCAAGACCTGGATGTCGTGGACATTGTGGGCCAGCATCATGACGCCGCGCGGCGAATACATGACATTGTAGTTGAGCTCCTGGCTGAGCCCGTCCCACAGTTTCAGCGCATGGTCGTAGATGCCGGCGCTCTCGTCATAGAGATAGTTGGAGCGGATGATGGTGGTGTTGCGGCCGGTATTGCCGCCGCCGAGCCAGCCCTTTTCCAGCACCGCGACATTGGTGATGCCGTGCACCGTGGCGAGATAATAGGCGGTGGCCAGGCCATGGCCGCCGGCGCCGACGATGATGACGTCGTACTCCTTCTTCGGCTCTGGCGAGGACCACTGTTCCTCCCAGCCCTTATGGCCGCGCATGGCCTCACGGGCGATGGCGAATACCGAGTATTTCTTCAACGTTCCAGCCTCGCGCCAAAGGTCTCGCGGATTGCGGCCGAGCGGTCAGTCAGCCTCGGCGCGCGAGGTGTATCACTAGCGAAACGGCGCTGCCAGCCTTGCGCTGTTTGCGACGGCGCTTGCCGTTTTGCGCCGCGACAAAAAAGACATGTTCAACCGACGACGCGTTCGCAGGTATCGGGTGGCTCGCGCCGCCCCCGGCTGCGATCAAGTATCCGATTGCCGGCAAAGCTGGCACAAAGAAAAAGGATGCAGAAGATGTTCGCACTCACCAACAAAATCGCCATCGTCACCGGCGCCAGTTCCGGCATCGGCCGCGCCACCGCGAAGCTCTTCGCCGAACAAGGCGCTATACTTGTGATTGCCGCCCGCCGTCAGACGGAGCTCGACAAGCTTGTCGGCGAAATCGAGGAAGCCGACGGCACCGCGATCGCCCTTGCCGGCGATGTCAGGGACGAGGCCTATGCCAAGACGCTTGTCGATCTTGCGGTGGACAGGTTCGGTGGGCTCGACATCGCCTTCAACAACGCCGGCTCCGTCGGCCAGATGGAACCGGTTCCCGACATGTCGCTGGAGACGTGGCACGAGACCATCGACATCAATCTGACCGGCGCCTTTGTCGGTGCGAAATACCAGGTGCCGGCGCTGCTGGAGCGCAGTGGCGGTTCGCTGATCTTCACCTCCAGCTTCGTCGGTCGCACCGCCGGCATGCCGGGCATGGCCGCTTATGCCGCGGCCAAGGCTGGGCTGATCGGTTTGACGCAGGTTCTGGCGGCCGAATACGGAGCACAAGGGTTGCGCGTCAACGCACTTTTGCCCGGCGGCACCGACACGCCGGGCGCGACGACGACCACACCTGAGGCCCGGACTTTCGTCGAAGGTCTTCACGCCCTGAAGCGCATGGCGCAACCGGAGGAGATCGCCCGCTCGGCGCTTTATCTGGCGTCGGATGCGTCGAGCTTCACCACCGGAACGGCGCTGTTTGCCGATGGCGGCGTCTCGATCAACCGGACGTGAGGCATTTCCCGCGCGGGTGAGCGAGCCGCAATATCGCAAAAGCGGTCTTGCTTCCCGCGCGATTTGGCGATTTCTTCGGACACTTCCGTTCGAAGACAGGCCTGAAACATGCTGCTGATCCGGACCTACATCGCTGCTAGCGCAATCGAGGGCGTTGGTGTGTTCGCCGCCGAGCCGATCAGGAAGGGAGCGTCGATTTGGCAGCTCGATCCGGATTTCGACCGGCTGATCCCGATGGAAAAATATAAGGCCGCGCCGCCGCACCTCAAGGAATTGCTCGACAGATATGCCTATCCAAGCCCCGACCGGCCCGGATTCATGGTCTATGAAGTCGACAATGGCCGTTTCATGAACCATGCCGAGAGGCCGAACACGGATTTTTCTCAGTATGGCGGAGCAACTGCGACCCGCGACATAGCGGCGGGCGAGGAAATAACCTGCGACTACGGCGAGTTCTTTGAGGATTTCGAGCGGCTTCACCTCGCCACGGCGTCATAGCGATCTGGTTGCGTCGTTGAAGAAAACTCGGAGCGATGATCGGCTCCGGGCCAAATTTCCGCCCCAGCTTTAGTTCCGGTGGGCGTGCGGCTCGTCCGTGTGTCGGCCGTCATACTGGAGGTCCAACGCGCGAATCGCCTCCTTGCCTTTCTTCGGATCGACAAGCGTGAGAAGCGCGTCGATCTTGGCCTCCATCCGGTCGGTACCCTCCTTCGATTGCGGCGAGCCGACGAAGAGCAGGAACGCCAGGCCACCGACCTGCCAGAGCAGCTGCAGGAATTCCGATTGCCAGTTTTCGAGCGTGTCGCGACTCATCTCGATCAGATAGCCGCCTAATTCGGGCGGCTGACCAAGCGCTTGCTGCTCGTCAAGATAGGCGAACCAGCCGAAAACCCAGTGACCGACAAGCGAGATGATGAAGAAGCCGAGTGTGATCCAGGCATAGCTGTAAGCTCGCCAGATAGAGGACGGCTTCACTTTGGCCGCCGGCCTGCTGTCGTCACCGCTTGGCATTGTCGCTGTCCGACGCCGCGCGAGCCAGGAACTGCTTAGTGGTCGCGGGCAGGTTGTTTTTCAGCCACTCGGCCATTGCCTCCTCTTCACGCAGGTTTTGTTCGCAGGCGCGGGCGACCTCTGTTTCACCAAGAGATTCGGCGGCCGCGATGAGGATCCTGTAGGAGGCAATCTCCATATGCTCGAAAGTGTAGCTCGCGAGTGAGCCTTTCATCACCTCGTCCCCTGCGAAGACGCCGCTCAGGGACTGCGCCGCCGCCATCAGCTTGCCGCCGGCGTCCTTCAGTGTGGATGTATCCTCGTCTAACCCTTCCAGGCAGGTTCTGAGGCGTGCGGCCTGCCCCTTCGTCTCGTCGACGTGCTGCCTGATGCGCTTACTGAGCTCGGGATAGCTCTCCAGCCGGCTCAGCTGTCCGTTCAGCATGGTTTCGGCCTGCTCCTCCATCGCATGCGCGTCCCGGAGCCACTGGACGAGCCATTCACGGGTGTCTGACATCGGTTTTCTCCTCTGCTTGCGTCGCCGCAACAACCACCGGGGAGCGAAGTTGGTTCCTTCATCGGTAAAGCCAGGCGGGCCGTTTTTGCCGGATTGAGGCAGCAGAATTTATCGGTGACGGAGAAATGCCACCGATCGCTCATCCGCGCCGACAGGGACCCCTGTCGAGAAGGCCGACACACCGCCGCCCGAGGTCGTGATTCTTGCTTTTTGACGGCAGTTATGCTAAGTATTTGGGCATGGTGCTGATTTGCGCCGACGACCCGCCGAGGCGGGTTTTTCGTTTCGGCAGTGGACAGAGCGGCGTGATTCTGCTATCAGCCGCCACAATTCGTGGTGTAAATCGCCGCGGAGGCTCGTGGCTATGGCCGCTTGCCTGTTGATATCAAACACGAAAGACAGGATTGCCCGTGCAGGTACTCGTCCGCGACAACAATGTTGACCAGGCGCTTCGCGCGCTCAAGAAAAAGATGCAGCGCGAAGGCATCTTCCGCGAAATGAAGATGCGCGGACATTACGAGAAGCCGTCCGAGAAGCGCGCCCGCGAAAAGGCGGAAGCCGTTCGCCGCGCCCGCAAGCTGGCCCGCAAGCGCGCCCAGCGCGAAGGCCTGCTGCCGATGACGCCTCGCCCGGTGGCGGCTGGTGGTGCTGCTGGTGCCGGTGCTCCGCGACCGCCGCGGTTCTAACGCCAATTTTTCGTCCTTTTCGAAGGATATCCAAGGTGGCGCGATGCGTAATCGCCGCCACCTTTTTGTTTTGAATTCCTCGATTCGGAGACGCCGGTTCGCGAGGCCGGTTCGGAGGGGAACAGACCTGACGACGCGGCGGGCAGTGAGGACAGAGCAGACATGAATGCAATAAGCGTGGAGCGCAGAACCGCATTGCGCGGCTTTGCACTGACGGCAGCCTTGCTTTCCGGGCTGGCGCTCGCCGGCTGCCAGACAGCCCCGACTGGCGAATTCACCAACATCGACAAGGCACAGGGGTCGGCCGAGAACATCTCCTCGCTGTCGGCGGTTATCCAGCGCAGTCCCCAGGATCCGGAAGGCTACAATGTGCGCGGCTCGGCCTATGGCCGCGGTGGCCAGTATCAGGCGGCGCTCAAGGACTTCAACACCGCCATCCAGCTCAATCCGAATTTCTACCAGGCCTATTCGAACCGCGCTCTCATCCAGCGCTTCCTCGGCGACCAGGCGGCCGCGCTTGCCGACTACAACCGCTCGATCCAGATCAATGCCGACTATGACGCCGCCTATATCGGCCGCGGCAATCTCTACCGCAAAGCCGGCCGTACCCAGGAAGCGTTCAACGATTTCCAGAAGGCGATCCAGCTCGACACGACCGATGCGCGTGCCTACCACAATCGCGGCCTGATCTATCAGAGCCAGGGCCAGCACGCTTTCGCCATCGAGGATTTCTCGACTGCCATCTCGCTGGCGCCGGACGCCGCCGAACCCTACAATGGGCGCGGCCTCTCCTACCTCGCCATGAACGACGAGGACAACGCCTTCGCCGACATCAACATGGCAATCAAGCTCGACGGCAAGAATGCCGAGGCCTGGTCCAACCAGGCGCTGATCTACGAGCGGCGCGGCGACAAGGCCAAGGCGGCAAAATCCTACCGCGAGGCGGTGCGCCTCAACCCGACCTACCAGCCGGCCAAGGACGGCCTGGCGCGCACCAGCGCCGGCTGACCAACGGCGGCGTTCGGCCTCATATGGCAGGCCTGACGTTTGGCATGCCTTCGAAGCCTTCAATGACTATGCATTGACGCCCGCCTTGATCGCGCCAAGTTTTCGGCGGAACGCTCGCGATGCTCAGCCGTTGTTCAAGGCTATTCGCGAAAGGACCACTCCTATGATCAAGAAACTCGCCTGCGCCGCCGCCCTTGCCGCCACGGTGCTGGCTTCCCCTGCCAGCGCGGGCAAGCTGGAGCTCGGCGTGCTCGACTGCACCATCGACGGCGGCACCGGCTACATCATCACCTCCAACAAAGGCGTGGCCTGCACCTTTCGCCCCCATCATGGCGGTCCGCCCGAAGCCTATACCGGTATCATTTCCAAGCTCGGCGTCGACGTCGGCAAGACGCACCAGGGCGAATTGATATGGGCTGTTCTGGCGGCCACTCGCGATCGCAATTCCGGCGATCTTGCCGGCAGCTATTATGGCGTCAACGCCGAGGCCAGCCTGGTGACCGGCGGCGGCGCCAACCTTCTGGTTGGCGGACTGAACAGCGCCTTCTCGCTGCAGCCGCTCAACGTGCAGGCGCAGACCGGGGTCAACCTGGCAGTCGCCGTAACCTCGCTGGAGCTGATCCACTCTTTCAAATAAGCGGCAAGGCGTAGCTCTGCGCGGCGCGGAACAGGATAGGACTGTTCCGCGCCGCATCATTTTTGGGACCACCACACCTATATGTTCATCGCGGCCGCCTTGATCGCCGCCAGCGCCCATCTTCGATCACGCCGACTTCCCGCCTTCGTCAGTATTCTCGGCGCACCCGCAAAAAACCGCTTGAGCTCAACTGTGGTTGAGGTTTTACAACCCGTCCCGAAGCGCCGCGGCCCATTTGGAGACGAAGAGCGCTCCACCATTTTTTGAATTGGCGTATAAGAAAATTCGGGAGGACGGGGTGACCGAAACCAGCACAAACAGGGTCGACTGGCGCGCGCTGTGGGCGAACGGCGATCTGGCGCGCTTCTGCTTCATCAGCCTCGGTATCCTGCTGCATGCCACCAACGAAACCATGGTGGCAACGGTGATGCCAGCCATGGTCGGCGAACTCGCCGGCGTTCAGCTGGTCGGCTGGTCGCTGGCAATCTACGAGCTCGGTGCCATCGTCGCCGGCGCTGCCGCCGGGCGCCTTGTGAGCTATGTCGCGCTGCGCACCAACATGGTGGTCGCCGCCCTGCTCTATGCGGCCGGCGCCCTGGTCTGCGCCATCGCGCCCTCCATGCCGCTGTTCCTGGCCGGTCGCCTGATCGAGGGGTTTGGCGGCGGCGCGCTGGTGTCGCTGGCCTTCGTCTCGGTCGAGCGGCTGTTTCCACGCGCCATCTGGCCGCAGCTTTTCGGCGTCATGTCGGCAATCTGGGGCGTGGCTGCCTTCAGCGGGCCGGTGCTCGGTGCGGTGATGACCGAGTTGCTCTCCTGGCGCTGGGCTTTCGGCGTCTTCACGCTCGTCGGCACGGCCATGGCGTTGGCGAGCTTCATCGTGCTCGACACGCCTGAGGCAACCCACCCGCGGGCGATCACCGGGACAGCGCCGCCCTTCCCCTTTGCCGCGCTCGGCTGCCTTGCCGTCAGCGTCGTGCTGATCGCCACTGCCGGTGTCGACATTGCTCCGCTGCGCTCTTCTCTGCTGCTTACCCTCGGCCTGCTCGGCCTTGCGCTGTTCGTCCGCATCGATGCGCTGAAGCCGCGCTCGCGGCTGTTCCCGTCGCGGCTGTTCTCATGGCGCTCGCCGGTCGGCGCAGGCATGACCATGGTCGCCGCCTTTTCGGTGGCGACCTGTTCCTTCGCCGTCTATGGGCCGCTGCTTCTGACCAGCCTGCATGGCATTCCGATCCTGACCACCGGCTATATCATCGCCGCCGAATCGATCGCCTGGTCGATCCTGTCGATCCTCGTCGCCAATGCGCCGCCGGAGCGCGAGAGGCTGATCATCACCGGTGGCGCGCTGATGATCGCGACCGGCATCGCCGGCTTCGCCTATGCCGTGCCGGCGGGTTCGATACCGCTGATCCTGTTCTGTGCCTTGCTGCAAGGCGGCGGCTTCGGCATTGCCTGGCCCTTCGTCACCCGCGTTATCGTGGCATCGGCACGCGACGGTGAGCAGACGATAGCCTCCGCCGCCGTGCCGACGATGCAGCGCATCGGCTATGCAGTCGGCGCCGCGTTGACTGGCATCGTCGCCAACGCCAGCGGTTTTTCTGAAGGCCTGAACCGAGAGGCGGCAGCGAATGTCGCCACCTGGCTGTTCCTCGCCTTCGTGCCTCCCGGGATTCTGGGATGTCTTGCCGCCCTGAGGATCTCAGGGCCGGCAGCCCGGCCACAGGAGGCAACCGGCTAGAGCATCGGACCCAAAAGTGCGAAGCGGTTTTGGGAAAATCCGATGCTCAAACAAAGAAATAGAGCGGCGGTACGATTCGACTTGAGAGTCCGCCGCTCTACACGATAATCGTCTTCAGCCGTTCGGCGATCAGGGCGGCGAGCCGCGTCGCCACCTCGTCCTTGCTCATCTCGGGCCATTCGTCGACACCAGCCTTCGAGACGATCCGCACTTTGTTGCGGTCGCCGCCCATCACACCCGAGGCCCCTGTGCCGCTGTCATGCGACACGTCGTTGGCGACAATGAAATCGGCGCCCTTCTTCGCAAGCTTGGCCTCGGCGTTCCTGACGAGATCCTGCGTCTCGGCGGCAAAACCGACGACCAGTCTGGGCCGCTTCCTGTGGTGACCGACACCGGCAAGAATATCGGGGTTTTCGATCATCTGCAGCGCCGGCGGCCCCTTGCCCACCACCTTCTTGATCTTCTCGCCGGCCGAAGTCTCGCTGCGCCAGTCGGCGACTGCCGCGACGAACACCGCGGCGTCCGCCGGCAGAAGTTGTTCGACGGCGTCCTTCATCTCGTTTGCGGTTTCGACATGCAGCGTGGTGACCTCAGCCGGATCGGCAATGCCGACCGGACCGGACACGAGGCGCACATCGGCGCCCAACCTTGCCAGCGCCGCCGCAATGGCGTGGCCCTGCTTGCCGGACGAGCGATTGGCGATGTAGCGCACCGGGTCGATCGGCTCATGCGTCGGCCCTGAGGTGACGATGATCTTTATGCCGGCCAGCGGCTTCGGCCTGACGTCGAGCAGAGCCTCGATCGCAGCGACGATCTCCAGCGGCTCGGCCATGCGGCCTTCGCCCGCTTCGTTGCTCTCGGCCATCTCGCCCTTCGCCGGGCCGACGAATGCGATGCCGTCCTTGGCGAGCGTCGCCCGGTTGCGCCGGGTCGCCGGATGCGACCACATTTTCGGGTTCATGGCCGGCGCCATCAAAACCTGCTTGTCGGTGGCGATGAGCACGGTGGAGGCAAGGTCATTGGCATGGCCGTTGGCAAGCTTCGCCATCAGGTCGGCGGTGGCCGGCGCCACCACGACAAGGTCGGCCTCGCGCGAAAGTCGGATGTGGCCGACATCGTGCTCGTCATTGCGGTCGAACAGATCGGTGAAGACATGATCGGCCGACAGCGCCCCGACCGACAGCGTGGTAACGAACTCCTGCGCTGCGGCGGTCATGACGACACGCACGGCAGCGCCCCGCTCACGCAGCCGGCGGATCAGGTCGAGCGCTTTGTAGGCGGCGATGCCGCCGCCGATGATGAGCAGGATGCGCTTGCCGGAAAGGGTGCCTCGCGGGATCTGGCTGGACACGGCGGCAATTGGCGTTGCCGGACTGTGCGAACTCGTCAACTCGCGGAGGGTTTTCTCGATCTGGTCGATGCGGCCGACCGGACCGAGCTGCCCTTCGACCGCGGCCCGGATCATAACCCGCGCCTGTTCTTCCATTGACCGGTCATTCTCTGCCGCCAGCCGGCGCAGCAGGTCCTTGACCTCGTCATCAAGGTTGCGAATGGTGATGCTGGCCATATGATTGCACTTTTGCCCAACTAACTGAAAGCAATGATAGCAATGCAATCAATCAAGGACAAGCCGTTAGAAAATCTGCCATGCGATATAGACCAGCGCCAGCGCGATCACCCACAGCGCCAGCCGGCCGGAGCGCGTATGACGTGCCTCGGCCTTGCCGATCGCGTCCGCTGTCCTTTTGTCGAAGCGCAGCCCATGTTCGGCCATCAAATCGATCTCGCGCGACAGCCGCTCGGTGCGGGCGGCGAGGTCCGGCGCCTGGCGAGCGAGCGCCAGCAGCGCGCTGGCGCCGTCGCGTGCGTCGGCCAGCAGAGCGCGCGGACCGAGATTGCCTGAGATCCAGCCTCCGACCACCGGTTCGGACGTCTTCCACATATTGAAGGTTGGGTCGAGGGTGCGGGCGACGCCCTCAACCACCACCATGGTCTTCTGCAACAGCACCAGTTCGGAGCGCGTCGCCATATCGAAGAGGTCGGTCACCTCGAACAGAAGCGTCAACAGCTTGGCCATCGAGATGGTCTCGGCCGGCTGGCCGTGGATCGGCTCGCCGATCGCCCTGATCGCCTGGGCGAATGCCGCGACATGGTGCTGGCGCGGCACGTAGCCGGCCTCGAAATGCACTTCGGCAACGCGCAGATAGTCACGGGTGATGAAGCCGTAGAGAATTTCGGCGAGAAAACGGCGCTCCTTCTTGCCGAGACGGCCGGCGATGCCGAGATCGACGGCGACGATGGTGCCGTCGGGCTCGACGAACAGGTTACCCGGATGCATGTCGGCATGGAAGAAGCCGTCACGCAGCGTGTGGCGCAAGAATGACTGAACCAGATTGACGGCGATCGCCTTCAGGTCATGGCCGGCGGCAGTGAGGCCGGCAATGTCGTTCATCTTGATGCCGTCAACCCATTCCATGGTCAGCACGTCGCGCCCGGTCCGTTCCCAATCGACGTGCGGCACGCGAAAGCCGGGATCATCCTTGGTGTTCTCGCCGAGCTCCGAAAGCGCTGCCGCCTCAAGCCTCAGATCCATTTCGATCTTTGTGGTCTGCGCCAGCGTCTGGGTCACTTCGACGGGCCGCAGCCGGCGCGACGACGGGATGTATTTTTCCTGGAGACGGGCGGCGAGGAAATAGCTTTCGAGATCGCGAAAGAAACGGCGGCGCACGCCCGGCCGGATAACCTTCACCGCCACCCGCGAACCGACGCCGTCCTGCAGCGTTTCGGCGATATGGACCTGAGCGATCGACGCGGCGGCGACGGCCTCGCCGAAACTGGCGTAGAGCTCGCCGACCTTGCGCCCGAGCGAGGCTTCTATCGCCGCAATGGCCTCGGCCTGAGGAAATGTCTGCATCTTGTCCTGCAGCATGGCGAGATCGAGCGCTATGTCGTTGCCGACGACATCGGGCCTTGTCGCCAGGAACTGGCCGAGCTTGACATAGGACGGGCCGAGCCGGACGACCGCCTTGGCCAGCCGGTCGCCACGCTCATAAGCAAGCGCACGGCGGCGGGTGAACAGCCGTGCCATACGCCAGCCGAATTTCGGCAGGCCGGAGAGCTCGTCGCCCGGCAAGGCAGCCACGACGCCTTCGCGGACCAGCACCCAGCCAGCCCGCACGAGCCTGAAACCAGCGGCGATCTCGCTCATGGCCGCGCTTGCCCTGCCGATTTCCCAGACCGGCGAAGGGCACATCGAGTGTGAAAAATACGGGCCAGCCTCAAAGCTTCCAGCCCGAATGAAGCGCAGCAATGCCGCCGGAATAATTGCGAAAAGAAGCCCGGTCGAAGCCGGCGCGGGAAATCATCGCCGCAAAATTCTGCTGATTGGGAAATTTGCGGATCGATTCGACCAGATAGGAATAGGGCTCGCCGTCACCGGTAACCGCCTTGCCGATCCTGGGGATGGCATTGAATGACCACGCCTCATAGGCCTTATCGAGCAGCGGCATGTCGACCTCGGAAAATTCAAGGCACAGGAAGCGCCCGCCGGGCTTCAGCACGCGATAGGCTTCGGCAAGCGCCACATCGATGCGCGGCACGTTGCGAATGCCGAAGGCGATCGTGTAGGCGTCGAAACTGGCCTCGGCGAACGGCAGCTCCTCGGCATTGGCTTCGACGAAATCGGTATTGTCAGTCAGGCCCTTTTTCTCGGCCCGGTCGCGGCCGACGGTGAGCATCGAGCCGTTGATGTCGAGAACGGTGGCATGAGCATTGCTGCCGCTCGCCTCGACGATGCGGAAGGCGATGTCGCCGGTGCCGCCGGCGACGTCGAGAACACTCCAGCCCGGTCGTTTCGGTGGATTGAGCCATGTGACCATGGCGTCTTTCCACAGCCGGTGGAGCCCAGCCGACATCAGGTCGTTCATCAGATCGTAGCGGTTCGCGACCTTGTGGAAAACGTCATTGACCAGGGACTGCTTCTCGCCTGCCCCCACACGTTTGAAACCATAGGAGGTCTCCATGCCGCCAACGGCTGTGGTTCTCTCAACCGACATTATTTTTGATCCGCCATAAAACCGGCGGGACCATAGCCGATCGATGGTGCCGACGCTATTGTTTAAGGCGCGGTGTTCGGCCGCGCTTCGCGGGTGTGGAATCACGCTTATGGCTCCACGACCTGGGTTGACCTGACGGGATGATTGCATGCCTTTGAAAGCGGAACTGCACTGCCATATCGAAGGGGCAGCGGCGCCCGAACTCGTCATCCGCCAGGCGCAGAAATACGGCAAGGACACCTCGCCTTACATTCAGGATGGCTCTTTCGTCTGGCACGATTTCACCTCCTTCCTCGCCGCCTATGACTTCTCCTCCGACCTGTTCCGCACGGAAGAGGACTATGCAAGGCTGGCCGATCATTACCTGACCAGCCTCGCCCGCGACGGCGCCATCTATTCCGAGATCTTCACCTCGCCGGATCACGCCGGAAAGGCCGGCCTGTCGCCCAAGGCCTATACGGACGCGCTCGGCGAAGGCATGGCGCGCGCCAAGGCCAAGACCGGCATCGAGGGCCGCATGATCGTCACCGGCGTGCGCAACGCCGGCGTCTATTCGATCGAGCAGGCGGCGCGCTTTGCGGCCCGTTGCGGGCATCCGCTGGTCACCGGCTTCGGCGTCGCCGGCGACGAGCGGATGGGCGATCTGGAGGACTATGTCAGGGCCTTCGAAATCGCGCGCGAAGCCGGCCTCGGCATCACCGTCCACGCCGGCGAACTGATGGGCTGGGAGAGCGTCAAGGCCGCACTCGACCACATCCGCCCCTCCCGCATCGGCCATGGCGTGCGCGCCATCGAAAACCTCGATCTTGTCAGGCGCATCGCCGACGAAGGCGTCGTGCTCGAATGTTGTCCCGGCTCCAACATCGCGCTGAAGGTCTTCGACAGTTTCGCCGATCACCCTTTTCCGGCACTGCAGGCGGCGGGCTGCAAGGTGACGCTAAACTCCGACGACCCGCCCTATTTCTGGACGTCCCTGAAGCGCGAATACGACATTGCCGCAGAGCATTTTTCGATGGACGACAAGGCGCTCGCCGCCGTCACCAGAACCGCAATCGAGGCCGCCTTCATCGATAAGAAGACCAGGACAACGCTTCTCGCCCGCCTCGACGTCAAGGGCAGGTGAATGGTGAATGGTCCACTCGGCGCCTCGGTCCGTCGACCGCGGTTTTTCCGCTGAACCAAGGACTCGCAAACCTATTCACTATTCACTATTCACCATTCACCATTCACCTGCGCAGCTAGGAGAACACCATGAAGGGCGTCACCGTCGTCGACCACCCGCTTGTCCAGCACAAGCTGACCATCATGCGCAAGAAGGAAACCTCGACGGCCGGCTTCCGGCGGTTGTTGCGGGAGATTTCGCTGCTGCTCGGCTACGAGGTCACCCGCAACCTCGAACTGACGACGACGACGATCGAAACGCCGATCGAGACGATGGAAGCGCCAACGCTGGAGGGCAAGAAGCTGGTCTTCGCCTCTGTGCTGCGCGCCGGCAACGGCTTGCTCGAAGGCCTGCTCGACCTGGTGCCGGCGGCGCGTGTCGCCCATATCGGCCTCTACCGCGACCATGAAACGCTGGAAGCGGTCGAATATTTCTTCAAGGCGCCGAGCGATCTTGCCGACCGGCTGGTGATTGTCGTCGATCCGATGCTGGCCACCGCCAATTCGGCAATCGCGGCGATCGACAAGCTGAAAGGACGCGGCGCCACCAACATCCGCTTCCTCTGTCTGCTGGCGGCACCAGAGGGCCTCGAGCGCTTCACACAGGCGCATCCCGATGTCCCGGTGTTCACCGCTTCCATCGACCGCCAGCTCAACGAGAAGGGCTATATCATGCCCGGCC
Source organism: Mesorhizobium sp. M0938 (assembly GCF_040319125.1). Lineage (NCBI taxonomy): Bacteria > Pseudomonadati > Pseudomonadota > Alphaproteobacteria > Hyphomicrobiales > Phyllobacteriaceae > Mesorhizobium > Mesorhizobium sp. M0938. The sequence goes on from NZ_JAMYNS010000011.1 coordinate 27,145, forward strand.
TTGGCGACGCCGGCGATCGCATGTACGGGACGAAGTGACCGTGCCACTCATTTACCGATCGTTTACGCAAACGGCCGCTTTCCGCATCTGTTAAAGCGGCAAACACCATGTCGCGATAAGCATGGGCCTTCACGAAGGCCGGTCCATGCTGCGCAAGCTTCTCATCCTTGGCGTGCTCGCCGGAACATCGACGTCGATCCCGATCGTCTATCAGTCGAATCCCCAGATACTCGACAACCTGTTGAAATCGGCCGTCGGGGCGAGGCCCACCGCCGAACCGCCAACGGATCTGGATCTGGTTGCGGTTCGCGATAGGCCGGCAACGCCGCAGCCGCTCGGCCGCAAGGTCGTCGTCACCGCCGACGCCCGCGGGCATTTCACGTCGGCGTTCAAGCTCAACGGCCGTCAGGTCGACGGCATGATCGACACCGGCGCGACGCTGGTCGCCATCAACTCTTCGACGGCGCGCAGGATCGGCATTTCACTGAACGCGTCGGACTTCCGCCACACGGTCAACACCGCCAACGGGGCGATCAAGGCTGCCGTGGTGACTATCGATCGGCTGCAGATCGGCAAGATCACGGTCGACGGCGTCCAGGCGGTGGTGCTCGACGACAAAGCACTGCGCACCAATTTGATCGGCCTGAGTTTTCTCCAGCGGCTTCAAAAATACCAGGTCGAGAACGGCGCGCTGCTGCTCGTCCAGTGATCATCTGCGCGGCAGGATCCGCCGGATGACGGTTTTTTCCGCGGGCGGCTTCGAAGCGCCGATCGTGTAGGCCGACAGCACGGCGGCCGCGGCCGCCTCGGCATCGGAGACATTGCGGGCATGGACCAGCGCCAGCGCCTCGCCGTGCCGCACCTCCGCACCGACCGGCAACAGCCGGGTGAAGCCGACCGCATGGTCGATCCTGTCGTCCGGCCGGATGCGCCCGCCGCCAAGGCCGACGACGGCAAGCCCGATGTCGCGGGTGGCGATGCCGGTGACAAAGCCGTTTTCGGTCGCCTTGACCGCAAACTCGGTCGCTGCCTTCGGCAGGTATTTTTCCGGATTCTCGACGAAATCGGCCGGACCGCCGAGCGCCGCCACCATGCGCGCGAAGACGGCCGCCGCGCGGCCGCCGGCAAGCGTCTCGGCGGCGCGCCGCATGCCGTCCTGGTTGGACGAGACCAGTCCGGCCAACTGCAGCATCTCGGCGGCCAAAGCCAGCGTCACATCCTCCAGGCGTCGATCGCGGAAGCGGCCGGTGAGAAAATCGACGGCATTTTGCACCTCGACCGCGTTGCCGGCAGCCGACGCCAGCGGCTCGTTCATGCCGGTGACCAGTGCCGAGGCTTTCAGGCCTGCACCATTGGCGACGTCGACCAGGCTGTTCGCCAGTGTCGTTGCATCGCGCGACTTCTCCATGAAGGCGCCGTTGCCGACCTTCACGTCAAGCACCAGCGACTGCAGGCCGGCAGCGAGCTTCTTCGACAGGATCGAGGCGGTGATCAGCGGCACCGATTCGACAGTTCCCGACACGTCGCGGATCGCATAGAGCTTGCGGTCGGCGGGGGCGAGATCGGCGGTCTGGCCGATGATGGCGCAGCCGGTTTCGAGCACCACCTTGCGGAAACGCGCAACATCCGGCTGGCTGATAAAGCCTGATATGGCATCCATCTTGTCGAGCGTGCCGCCGGTATGGCCGAGGCCGCGACCGGAAATCATCGGCACATAGGCGCCGCAGGCGGCTACAATCGGCGCCACCATCAGCGAGACATTGTCGCCGACGCCGCCTGTCGAATGCTTGTCGGTGACCGGGCCCGGCAGATCCGACCAGTCGAGCACATCGCCGGAATCGCGCATGGCCAGCGTCAGCGCCACCGCTTCGTCGCGGCTCATGCCATTGAAGAACACCGCCATGGCGAAGGCCCCGACCTGCCCGTCCGAGACGGTGCCTGATGTCACGCCTTCAATGAAGCTGGCGATCTCCTGCACCGACAGCTTGTGGCCATCGCGCTTGCTGCGGATGATTTCCTGGGGAAGCATCAGGCCAGGACCTTACTCTCCGGCAACCCGTCCTGGAACGCACGCTGCAGAATGGTCGCCAGCCGCGCGCCGCCGACCGGCGCCATGTCCTTGGTCTCCTGGTGCGAAAGCTCCGCCCCGGTCATCCCTGCGGCGAGGTTGGTGATGACCGAGCAGGCGGCGACGCGCAGGCCGAGGAAGCGGGCAAGAATGACTTCCGGCACGGTCGACATGCCGACGGCATTGGCGCCCATGACACGCGCCATGCGGATCTCGGCGGGCGTCTCGAAGCACGGCCCGGAAAACCACATATAGACACCCTGGTGCAGCGCGGTATCCGTCGCCTTCGCTGCCGTATCGATCGCCGCGCGAAGGCCGGCATCATAGGCTTCGGTCAGGCCGACGAAGCGACGGTCGCTCGGCTCGCCGATCAGCGGGTTGGAGCCCGAGAAATTGATGTGGTCGGTGATCAGCATCACCGAGCCGGGCTCCATGTCCGGATCGACCGAGCCGGCGGCATTGGTGAGGACCAGGTTCGAGATGCCGAGGCCGGCGAGCACCTCCAGCGCCGGCCGCATCGCCGCCGCGTTGCCATGCTCGTAATAATGCGCGCGGCCGGACAGCATCAGCACTGGTGTATCGGCAAAACGTCCCGCCACCACCTCGCCGGCATGGCCGGTGACGCCGCCTCTGGGAAAGCCCGGCAATTCGGCATAGGAAATGCGGACAGCGTCCTCGACCTGGTCGACAAGCCCGCCAAGGCCCGAACCCAGCACCAGCGCGGTGGCGGGCGCCAGCCCGTCCAGCCTTTCGACGAGACGATCTAGCGCTTCTTTCATTTCAGAATATCGCCCTGGAAGCCGTAGGGCAGCATCTCGCCCATGGTTACGGTCTCGACCACGCCGCCATTGTCGCAAAGATAGACTTTGGTTTCCGGCCGGCAGAATTCGGCCAGCCGCTGCCGGCAGCCGCCACAGGGCGAGCATTTCGACATGCGCTCGGCGATCACCGCGATCTCCGTGATCCTGCCCCCGCCGCCCATGATGTAGTGGCCGAGCGCAGTGGTTTCGGCGCACCAGCCTTCCGGATAGGACGCGACCTCGATATTGGCGCCGGCGAAGACGTGGCCGTCCTCGGTGCGCAATGCCGCCCCGACCGGGAACTTCGAATAGGGCGCATAGGCCTTGGCCATGGCGGCCTTGGCCGCTTCGAACAGATCATGCGACATTTATTTTCCTTTTCGCATGGCCCGGTCCGAAAACCGGATTCGACCTTTCGCGGCCATGCCTAGCGTTCCTTGACATAGGGCACGCCGCCGGCGCGCGGCGGGATCGCCTTGCCGATGAAGCCGGCGAGCAGGATGACGGTGAGGATATAGGGCAGCGCCTGCATGAGCTGCACCGGCACCTTGCCGATCACCGGCAGCGGCGTGCCCTGCAGGCGGATCGACAGCGCGTCGAGGAAGCCGAACAACAGGCAGGCGAACATGGCGTTGACCGGCTTCCATTTGGCGAAGATCAGCGCGGCCAGCGCGATGTAGCCCTTGCCGGCGGTCATGTCTTTGACGAAGCCGCCGTTCTGCACCATCGACAGATAGGCGCCGGCAATGCCGGTGAGCACACCGGTGCAGATCAGCGCTCGGTAGCGCAGCCAGGCGACCGAGATGCCGGCGGTGTCGACCGCGGCCGGGTTCTCGCCGACTGCGCGCATCCGCAAGCCGAAGCGGGTGCGAAACAGCACCCACCAGGTGAACGGCACGGCGAGGAACGCGACATAGACCAGCACGGAATGGCCGGAGATGAGTTCCGAATATATCGGACCGAGGATCGGCACGCCCCTGAGCGCGTCCGCACCGGGCCAGACGATCGCCCCGAACCGCTCGTCCGAGGCCAAAGCCGGCGTACGACCACCTTGGCTGAACCAGGCTTGGCCGAGCATGATCGTCGATCCGGCGGCGATAAAATTGATCGCCACGCCGGAGACGATCTGGTTGCCGCGGTGGGTGATCGAGGCGAAGCCGTGGATCAGCGCGAAGGCGACCGAGATGAGGATGGCCATGCCGAGGCCGAGATAGGCGGAATGGAAGACGGAAGCTGCGGCGGCACCGGCGAAGGCGCCGACCAGCATCTTGCCCTCGAGCCCGATATCGAAAATGCCGGCGCGTTCGGAATAGAGGCCGGCGAGGCAAGCGAGCAGCAAGGGCACCGACAGGCGGATGGTCGAGTCCAGAACCTGGATGATGGCGTTGAACAAATCCATCTCAAGCACCCTTCCCCTTGATCGCTTCCATGCCGACAGATCTCGGGCTGAGCGAAGCGAACAGCGCTTGGACATAGGGCCGGAACATGTGCTCGAGCGCGCCGGCGAACAGGATGACCAGGCCCTGGATGATGACGATCATGTCGCGGCTGATCGCCGGCATCTCGAAGGCAAGCTCGGCGCCGCCCTGATAGAGCATGCCGAACAGGATCGCCGCCAGCACGATTCCGACCGGGTGCAGGCGCCCCATCAGCGCCACGGCGATGCCGACGAAACCGGCGCCCGAAACGAATTCGAGCGCGACATTGTGCTGGTCGCCCATTGTCGGGTTGAGCGCCATCATGCCGGCCAGCGCGCCCGAAATCATCATGGCTATGATGATGATACGGGTCTCCGAAATGCCGGCATAGCGCGCCGCTTTCGAGCTGTGGCCGTAGGTGCGCATCTCGTAGCCGAGCCTGGTGCGCCAGATCAGCACCCAGACCAGAAAGGCCATGGCCAGCGCCAGCAGGAAGCTGATGTTGAACGGCGCCGAGCGTATCTTGGCGCCGAACAGCTCGATGACCCAGTTGAGCTTCGGCAGTTGCGCGCCGTCGAGGAAGGTACGCGTCTGCGGCGCCATCGAATTGGCCGGCTTCAAGAACCCGACCAGTGCGTAGACCATGACGCTGGCAGCGATGAAATTGAACATGATGGTGGTGATGACGATGTGCGAGCCGCGCTTGGCTTGCAGATAGGCCGGGATCAGCGCCCACAGCGCCCCCATTGCCGCGGAAGCGATGATCGCCAGCGGGAAGGTGAGCCACCAGGGCAGCACGCTGTCGAAGGCCAGGCAGACGATGCCGATGCCGAGACCGGCGATATAGCCCTGGCCCTCGCCACCGATGTTGAACAGGCCGCAATGCGCCGCAACCGCCACCGAAAGCCCGCTGAAGATGAAGGTGGTGGCGTAGAAAAGCGTGAACGCAATGCCTTGCCCTCGGCCGAAGGCTCCCTCGACCAGGACGGCGGCCGCGCGGAACGGATTTTCTCCAACCAGAAGCACGACGAAGCCGGCGACGACGAAGGCAACGGCGAGATTGATCACCGGGATCAGCCCGTAATCGGCCCAGGCCGGCAGCTTGGCGTAAGGCGTGCTCATGCCGCCGCCTCCTGGCGCTCGACACCCGCCATCAGCAGGCCGAGCTCGCCCTCGGTCGCCTCCGGGCCGCGCTCGCCGACAATGCGGCCGGCAAACATCACCAGGATGCGGTCGGAGAGCGAACGGATCTCGTCGAGCTCGACCGACACCACCAGCACCGCCTTGCCCTGGTCGCGCATGGCGATGAGCCGTTTGTGGATGAATTCTATGGCGCCGACATCGACGCCGCGCGTCGGCTGGCCGACGATCAGCACGCCGGGATCCTGTTCCATTTCCCGCGCCAGCACGATCTTCTGCTGGTTGCCGCCCGAGAAATTGGCGGTCTTGAGCCGGCAGTCCGCCGGGCGGATGTCGTATTTAGTAATTTTGTCCTTGGCGTCGTCGCGGATGGCGTCGATGTTGAGGAACGGCCCCCGGAGGTAGCGCGGATCGTCGTGATAGCCGAGGATCGAATTCTCGTTCTCCTCGAAGGCCAGCACCAGCCCGACGTGATGACGGTCCTCCGGCACATGGGCGAGACCACGGTCGCGCAGTTCGCCGGGATCGGCGGCCCCGGTGAGATCGATCGGCTTGCCGTCGAGCATGACGGAGCCCGAGACGGCGCGCCTGATGCCGGAAATCGCCTCGAGCATTTCCGATTGCCCGTTGCCGGCAACGCCGGCTATGCCGACGATCTCGCCGGCGCGCACATCGAAAGAGATATCGTCGACCATGGTGACGCCGCGGGAATCCTTCACCGTCAGGTTCTTCACCGCGAGTTTGACACCGCCGGCTTCCGCCTCGCCCTTCTCGACCCTGAGCAGCACGCGGCGCCCGACCATCAGCTCGGCCAGCTCTTCGACTGTCGTCTTCCTGGTCTCCCTGGTCGCCACCATTGTGCCCTGGCGCATGACCGACACGGTGTCGGTGATCGCCATGATCTCACGCAGCTTGTGGGTGATCAGCACGATCGTTTTGCCCTGCTCCTTCAGCTGCTTGAGGATGCGAAACAGATGGTCGGCTTCTGCGGGCGTTAGCACGCCCGTCGGCTCGTCGAGGATCAGGATCTCGGCGCCGCGATACAGCGCCTTGAGGATTTCGACACGCTGCTGCAGGCCGACCGGCAACTCCTCGATGATCGCATCGGGATCGACCTCCAGCCCGTATTCGCGCTCGAGCCGTTCCAGTTCCGACCGCGCCTTGGCGATGCTCTTCTTCAGCAGGGCATCGCTTTCGGCACCGAGAATGACGTTTTCCAGCACTGTGAAATTGTCGACCAGCATGAAATGCTGATGAACCATGCCGATGCCGAGCGCTATGGCGTCGTTTGGCGACTTGATCGACGCCGGCTTGCCGCCGACGCGGATCTCGCCGCTGTCGGCCTGGTAGAAGCCATAGAGGATCGACATCAGCGTCGACTTGCCGGCGCCGTTCTCGCCGACAATGCCGTGAATGGTGCCGCGCACGATCTCCAGATTGATGTCGCGGTTGGCGCGCACGGCGCCAAAACTCTTGTTGATGCCGATCAGCTCGATTGCGGCTTGCGCCATGCAGCCCTGTCCCACTCTTATTTTTTTATCGCTTGGTCAAAACGCCTAGCATGACACCCCGTCTGTGCCAATCGGCCGGAGCAGCGTTCACTCTCGACAAATCACCGCGCGCTTGTCAATTTCGAACGTGGCCGCAGCCTTCACATTCGCTGTAGCATCGACCGGAAAACCGGATTCGATTTTCGGAAAGCACGATGCGAAGATTTAAGAGTCTTAGAGCGTACTTTGTGCGTCCAAGTGGACGCACGTCGCTCTAATGTCGCACTTTGCAAGTCCAAGGATTTTCAAATGATCATGCCCGCCGACCGGCTGACGACGCTGGAAATCCGCGCCGCCGAGCAGGAGAAGACCATCGAGGAGCTATCCGGCCAGATCGCCGAGCAATGGAAGGTGATCGAGCGCATGCAGCGCAAACTCGATGCGCTGACCGATCGCTTCCTGGCGCTGGAGGAACAGGCAGCGCCCGATGTGCCGGTGACCAAGCCGCCGCACTGGTGAGCTTACCGATAAGCAAAACCACCGGGTTTTCACCCGGCGGCTTCGATCATGTCAGCGACGTCGGTCGATCAATACGGGCAGGCATTGTCCGACATGTAGTCGTGCACTTTGACGGTACCGGCGATGATGTCGGCCTTGGCCTTTTCGACCGCCGCCTTCATCGCGTCGTCGACAAGCGCCTTGTTGTTGTCGTCCATCGCGTAGTCGACGCCGCCTTCCTTGAGGCCGAGGTCGTTGATGCCGCCGGTGAACTTGTCGTTCTTGGCGTCCATGAAGGTGTTGTAGACGGCAACGTCGACGCGCTTGACCATGGAGGTCAGCACTTTGCCGGGCTGCAGTCCGTTCTGGTTGGAATCGACGCCGATGCCGAGTTTGCCGGCATCCGCCGCCGCCTGCAGCACGCCAACCCCGGTTCCACCTGCCGCCGCGTAGATCACGTCGGCGCCCTGGTCGATCTGCGTCTTGGCGATCTCGCCGCCCTTGGCCGGATCGTTCCAGGCTGCCGGCGTATCGCCGGTCATGTTCTGGATGACATCGGTCGCGCCGGCTGCCTTGGCGCCGCCGACATAGCCGCAGCCGAATCTGCGGATCAGCGGAATATCCATGCCGCCGATGAAGCCGACCTTCTTCGACTTCGAGGCCATCGCCGCCATCACGCCGACGAGGTAGGAACCTTCCTGCTCCTTGTAGACGACGGAGCGGACATTGGGCTTGTCGACGACCATGTCGATGATGGCGAATTTGGTGTCGGGAAACTCGACGGCGATCTTCTCCAGCGCATCCGCCCAGGAGAAGCCCGCCATGGCGATCGGATTGCGACCATCCTCGGCGAAACGGCGCAGCGCCTGCTCGCGTTGGGTCGCGTTGCTGACCTCGAATTCCACATAGGCAATGCCAGTTTCGGCCTTGAACTTTTCGGCGCCATTATAGGACGCTTCGTTGAACGACTTGTCGAACTTGCCGCCGAGATCGTAGAGAAGCGCGGGCTGAATATCCGCGGCGAAGGCCGGAAGAACCATCGCAGTTGCGGCCAGGAGGCCGAGAACGATACGTTTCATGTGATCCACACCCTGTCGGTTATTTTTCCGTTACGCACCGCCTGCCCGCCCGGTTCTCCGGCAGGCATGCGACGTCAGACAGGAGTGTCCTCCTCCCGCTTCGGGCCAATCTGGCACGGCCCGAAACAAAATTCACGCGGAATTTTGACCTTTTGGAAAAGCGTGGCGCCGCATCCCGGCGCCACGGATCATCGTCTCGCCAAAGGCCTCAAGCGGAAACGGCAGCCGGAATGGCGCAGGCGACGCCGGTGCCCTGCAGGTTGCAATAGCCATAGGGATTCTTCGCCAGATATTGCTGGTGGTCTTCCTCGGCGTAGTAGAATTCAGGTGCCGGCGCGATCTCGGTGGTGATCTTGCCGCGGCCAGCACCACGCAACGAGGCCTCATAGGCATCGCGCGAGGTGATCGCCGCCTGGTATTGCGCATCACCGAACGTGTAGATCGCCGAGCGGTAGGTGGTGCCGACATCGTTGCCCTGGCGCATGCCTTGCGTCGGGTCGTGGCTTTCCCAAAACAGCTTGAGAAGCTGCGCATAGGACACGATCTTGGGGTCGTAGACGACGAGCACGACTTCGGCATGGCCGGTAAGACCGGTGCAGGTTTCCTGGTAGGTCGGGTTGGGGGTGACGCCACCGGCATAGCCGACGGCCGTGACCCACACGCCCTCGACCTGCCAGAACATGCGCTCGGCGCCCCAGAAGCAGCCCAGCCCGAACATCGCCGTCTCCAGTCCCTCGGGATAGGGTCCCTTGAGCGGCCGCTTCGAGACAAAATGTTCGGATGCCGTCGCGATAGGTTTCGCACGACCCGGCAGCGCCTCGGCAGGCTTCGGCAGATTGAGTTTCTTGTTCAGCAAGTCGCTGAGAAAAAACATGCGCGGTCTCCCTTTCTCGTTGTTTGGGGCTTTCTCTTTGTTTGGAGACACTGGAAAGTCATCAGGTCTGGGCGAACCGTCCGGTCAGCCGCTGCCGCCTGTAGCCGATCATGTAGAAGATGAAGGCAAGCAGCGCGAACACTGCGAAGCCGGGCTGGTTGAGCACCCAGCCGATGACGCCGTCCCACAACAGCGGACCGGCTTTGCCGCGCACGAAGCTTTCAAAAGCAATTCGTGTATCCGGCGAGACGGCCAGCCAGCTTGTGTTGAGCGGGGTCATGACCACCGCGGAGGCCGCCACCGAGCGTGTCGCGTCGAGCACCGCCATGATGACGGAGACTGAAAGCGCAACCATTGCCGCAAGACGGAAAAGAAAGCGAAGCATGCAGACCCTCCTCCCCAAAACTTTAGCGGACTTCCAATATCTGTTTCGAACAGAGAGATAATGCGCGCTTGCCTGGTTCGCAATGCGACACGCGAATTTGAAGCTCGACCGACGTTCGCCGATCGCGCGGGGACAGACGCCACCGGTCTCTTGCGGCGGAGCCGGCACCGCATCGAAGCCTCGCGCCGGCGGCATCGTAAAACCATCTGGGCCGGCAAAGCGAATAGAGTGCCGTTATGACTTGGCATTCGACGTCGGATCGACTAGATGAGCCCCGCGCCTGTTGCTTTGACGGCTCAGGTGCAGGGAAGGGTATCGGCTGGTTGACGGCACCCACGGCGCGGAGTTTCCGGGGCCGGAATCCCCAAGGGAGACGCATCTCCCAACCCGCGCGGCGAAACCGGCCGCGCGAAATGCTGAGACGGAGAGGTGGCCGAGTGGTTGAAGGCGCACGCCTGGAAAGTGTGTTTACGGGAGACCGTAACGCGGGTTCGAATCCCGCTCTCTCCGCCAACTGACTTCCATAAAAGTCGTTATTTTTCAGAACCAATGAGGCCCGCGTGCTTGCCATCGAAGAGATCGGCCAAGCGCTCGATCGCGGTTTCTTGGCGCTGGTGCTGATCGATCAGACGCCGAAGATGGGCTACACCTACCCCCACTGTGTGCTCGTCCACGGCCACGGCGACGGAATCTATTTCATCAACGATCCATGGATCGAGCCCGATCGGCTCGAACAGGCGATGGACGTCTTCAACCTCCCGGTCACGGCGGCGGCTTTGGAACCGAATGGCTTGGTACGGCACGCCGGCCTACCGCGCCGCGGTGCTGGTCGGGCGGACGACGAGCTAAGGCCGGCAGATCGCACGGCCCGTACGGTTCCTTGTCCACCGACTCCCGGCGTCACAGAAGCTGGAGCGGCTCGGCGTTGATGGAAGCGGATTCCGGAACAGCTGCCCATTGTTCTTGGGTTTCTCTAGGCCTTCAAACCGAGCTGAGATCGGGCCGAAGCTGGGGTGGCGATAGTCGCGCCGAGGCCTTCCAGGAGCCATTTCGCCTTCGCGACGAGTTCGGCATTGCTCTTCACGAGCTCGGTTTTCGACATCCGGATCGTATCCTCCATGCCGATCCGCACATGGCCCCCGAACAGGTAGGCCTGCATCAACATCGGGTAAGCGGCGCGGCCAATGCCAAAGCCCGTCCAGATAGCGTCCCTGGGCAGCATGTTGCGGGCGAACATCATGGTCTCCGGCGTCGTTGCGAAGCCATATTTTACGCCGAGCACGAGGCTTGCGAGCGGCGGACCGCGGAACACCCCGCTGGCGAGAAAATCGTTGAGAAGATTGACGTCTCCGCTGTCGAAAAGCTCGAACTCGGGCCGGACCCCGCAGTCGTAGATGATCTCCGCCATTTTCTTGACGTTGGGTGGCGTGTTGATGACGACCTCGCCGCCGAACGTCATCGTGTTGAGATCCAGTGTGCAGATGTCGGGCCGTAAATCGCGGATATGCTCGACGCGGCGTTCGGCCGTCACGAAATTCGTCCGTGGGCCGGCAATTTTGGGATCCTCTTCACCGGGTTGGAACCGGCCACCGGGGCCGGTGGTGATGTTGAGGATCACCTCCGTATTCTTGGCGCGGATCAGGCGAACGAGTTCGCGGTAGTGATCGAGTTCCATCGACGGCCGGCCGTCGGGATGGCGAACGTGAAGATGCAGGATTGCCGCGCCTGCATCGGCGGCCTCGAGCGCCGAGACCGCGATTTGCTGCGGCGTAACCGGCAGATTGGGGCTGTCTTCCGGCCTCGTCAGGCTGCCGGTCACCGCGCAAGTGATGATGGTGTCCTTCGACATGGGCTTCCCTCAGTTTGTGAGGATTGCTGTGGCGGCGATCTCGACGAGAAGATTCTCGTCGATGAGCGCTCCCGCCTGGACCATCGTCGTTGCCGGTCGAATGTCGCCGAAGATCGCGCCATGAGCCCTGCCGACAGCTTCCCAATCATTCATGTCGCGAAGAAAAATACGTGTCTCGACGACATCGCCGATCGAGGCGCCGAGTTCGCGCAGGGCAGCGTCGATGCGCTCGAGAACCACGATGGTTTGCTTTTCCGAGTCGCCGGGGTGAAGTGCACCGTCGGGTCCAGAGGCGGAAGTGCCCGATACAACAATGACGTTTCCGGCGCGGACCGCCCTGGAATAGCCGATGGCGGCGCCCCACTTGTTGTTCACGTCGACCTTTTGCCTTTTCATGTGCCGCTCCCTGGGTGGTTTGCCTGCCGCCGTCACTGCGCGAGCGACAGCAATGCTCGATCGAAGGCCCGCACTATCTCGTTGACATCTGCATCTTCCATGGCGGTGGAAAAGGCCATCAACCCGTTGCCGGCAATGATCACGCCTTCGTCGAACAGCACCTTGGCGAGGGCCGAAACCCGCGCGGCGCCATCCGCCGCGGCGAATGTGGAACGGTAATCGCTCAAGGGTGCGTCCGTCAGGTGGACGCGGCGCAGCGAGCCCAGCCCGGTAACCTGCCCCTTGATCCCGTGCCGGGTGAAACAGGCGCGAACACCTTGGTCGAAGCGATCGCCGAGCGCCTCGAGCTTCTCGAATGCGGCAGGGGTCAATTCCTCCAGAGCGGCTATCCCGGCCGACATCGACATGGGATTGGCACTGAACGTCCCGCCATGCGGCACCGCCGGCGGGCTTTTGCTCGGATCGAACACCGACATCACTTCCGCACGGCCACCGATAGCGCCGATCGCAAAGCCGCCTCCGATGATCTTGCCGAGCGTGGTAAGGTCGGGTTCGACGTCGAAACGGCCCTGCGCGCCATGGTAGCCAAGGCGAAACGTGATGACCTCGTCGAGGATCAGCAAGGCCCCAAGCTCACGCGTAACGCGCCGCAGCATCGCCAGATATTCGGGCTTTGCCGGCACGAGGCCGGCGCGATTGGGCATGACGTCGACGAGCACGGCGGCAAGGCTGTTGCCGCTGGCGCGCAGGATCGCCTCGGCGATCGGGGTGTTGTTGAAGGGAATGACGACGACATCGTCGAGCACGCCCTGAGGTGTTCCTTTGGCGGTCGGCACCGATCCCGGCCTGTCGACGTCGCCCCAGGTAGCGGGGCTGGCGTCCTGGCTTGTCTCGGCCGGGTCGTAGGTGCCGTGGTAGGCGCCTTCGCATTTGGCAATCTTCGGTCGGCCGGTATAGGCGCGCGCCGCCTTGATCGCGTTCATCACGGCTTCGGTGCCGGAATTCGTATAACGAAGCTGCTCGACGGACGGCAGACGATCGCACAGGATTTCGGACAGCCGGATCTCGCTCTCGGTCGGCATGCCGAAACAGGTTCCGGCTTCGAGCTGCCGTGTCGCCGCCTCGATGATCAGGCGATTGCCATAGCCATGGATCAGAGAGGTGAAATTCCCCAATGCGTCGATCCGGACATGGCCATCGACGTCGGTGATCCGGCAACCGTCGCCACGCTGGGCATAGATTTGGTGCGGTTTGCGAAAGACGGTCGTGCGCGTGTTCCCGCCAGGCATAACCTCGCGGGCACGGGCATAGAGCTTTTCGGAATTTGGTGTCGCGGGTGCTGACATGAGATCGCTCGTCATCTGGGTTCTAGGCGGCAAGGTTGATCCGTTCGCGACGCCAGGTCGGGTCGCTGTTTTCAAATTCCTGCGCAAAACGGTGGCCCGAATAGACCGCGGCATAGATGGCGGCCGGCGCTTCGCAATCTCCGATGCGTGAAACCCGGCGCAAGCGCCCCGCCTGTCCCTCATCGAGACGCCTGGTCAGCGCGGCGAAGAGCTCGTTGCGGGGCAACCGCGCCGTGACGAGAACAAGGGCGTCGGTCTCCCGGCGCCCGTTGGCTCCGGTTCGCGCATCGACGAAGAAGGCCCCGCCTTCGTGCGTGCCGGTGAGCGCCGTGTGCGTAACCATCCCGACGCCGCGCTCATGGAGCCGCCTGGCGATCCGGATGTTTTCGAGCGTGTTGATGGTGAAGGAGGAAACGTCGGCCGCCGGTGTGACCAAGGTGACTTCGTTGCCGGCAAGCGCCAGTTTTTCCGCCAGCACGGCGCCCATGTAGTAATGATCGTCATCGTAGACGATGATGCGGCCTGAAGGGGCGTTGCCGCCCATGATGTCGTCCGGCGTGAACACCGGCACGTCGGCCGACAGCGCAAGCGGCTTGAACGCCGCGCGTCCAACTCCATCGGCGCGCCATTGCGATCCTGTCGCCAGCACCACCTCGTCGGCATCGAATTCGAGAATTTCAGCCAGTCCGAGATCGCTTTCGAGATACACCCCGACATTGCTGAGTTTGTCGAGCTGGGTGACACGCCAATCTCGAACCCTCAGCCATTCACGCAGGCCCGGCAACTCGCCCTCCAAGGTCACGCGACCGCCGAGACGGCTCTGCCGCTCGGCCAAGGTTACCTGATAGCCGCGCTGGCCGAGAGCCCGGGCGCATTCGAGCCCCGCCGGCCCACCGCCGACCACGAGCACGGTCGCGTCACTTGCCTTTGTGGAAATACGTTCGGGGTGCCAGCCGCGCCGCCATTCCTCGCCCATGGTCGGGTTTTGCGTGCAGCGCAGGTTAGTCATCGCAAAATGGCTCGAAACGCAGATGTTGCAACCGATGCACTCGCGGATATCCTCGTAGCGCCCCTCCTCGATCTTCTTCGGCAGGAAGGGATCCGCGATCGAGGGGCGCGCGGCGCCGATCATGTCGAGCACGCCGCGGCGGATCAGACTTGCCATCGTATCGGGCGAGGTGAAGCGCCCGACCCCGACGACCGGTTTGGTGGTGACGCCTTTGATCCCTGTCATGAACGGCTCGTGATCGTTCTCCGATGCGAAGCGCGAGGTCGGCGAATCGTCTGCCCAGGTTCCGACCACGAGATCCCACAGGTCCGGCAGTTCGGCGAGCAGACTGATCGCCTCGATCCCCTCCTCCGCGACCCGAAGCCCCTCCGGGCCAAACAGCTCATCGATGATGAGGCGTACGCTTACGGCGCAGGCGTCGCCGCCGCCCTCCCGCGTCACTTCTATCAACTCCTTCAGAAGGCGCACCCGGTTCTGCAACGAGCCGCCATATTCATCGGTACGCTGATTACGGGGCGAAATGAATTGGAAAGCGATGGTGGAAAAGTTGCCGTCGACGTTGAGGATATCGAAGCCGGCCTTTCGCGCCCGCCGCGCGGCCGCCTTCCACCAGCCCAGCAATGCCTTGATGTCGGACTTGTCCATGCCGCGGACCTGGATCGGATGGTGTCCGCTGACGGGACGGTCCATCGGACCGAGCGGCACGTCGCGGGTCATGCGATTGGCGTTGTAATAGGCGGGATAGGCGAGCTGCACGCCGGCGAGCGAGCCGTGCTCGTGGACCGCTTCGACCATCAGAGCGAGCGGCGGGATGTCGCCATCATCCCACAGCATCTGCAGAACCTCCGGCATGAGGTCGCCGGAGGGGTGAACCGAGCAATGCTCCGTGTTGACCACCGCCCATCCGCCTTCGGCCTTGATCCCGCGCATGGCGGCATGGGCTTGCGGTCGCAAATTGCCCATGCCGTTGCAGTGAGGTGTCTGGTAGAACCGATTGCGGGCGACGACGGGCCCGATCTGTACCGGCTGGAACAGGATGTCGAAGCGTGGATCCCGCATGCATGGTTCTTTCTGTACCTCGCGTCAAAGAACGAGGAGGCATGGTTGGTAAGAGGATGAAGCCCTCGACGATCGCTAGGCGCGGATCTTGATCCAGGTCGCCTTGAGTTCGGTGTATTTGTCGATCGCGTGCAGGGATTTGTCCCGTCCGAAGCCTGACTGCTTGTAACCGCCGAAGGGCATCGTAATGTTACTCTCGTCGAAATTGTTGACCCAGACCGAGCCTGCTCGCAACCGGCGCGCGGTGGACAGCGCGACGTCGATATTGTCGGTCCACACCGCGGCAGCCAGGCCGTAGATGGTATCGTTGGCGAGCGCGACTGCTTCCTCCGCACCGGAAAAAGAGATGGTGGCGAGCACCGGGCCGAATATCTCCTCCTGTGCAATGCGCATCTTGTTGCTGACATTGTCGAAGACAGTCGGCTCGATATAGTAGCCGCCGGTCTCGCTGAGAACGCGCTTGCCGCCGGACTTGAGGTCGGCCCCTTCCTTGGAACCGATATTGATGTAGTCGAGCACACGGTCCATTTGAACCTGGCTGACCATGGCGCCAAGCTTTGTGGCCGCATCGAGGGGATCGCCAACCGTAAGCGTTTTCCCGACAGCGATCACCTTGTCGAGGAACTTATCCTTGATCTTGGCGTCGACGAGAAGGCGCGAGCCGGCGTTGCAGACCTCACCTTGATTGAAGAAAATGCCGTAGGCAGCCGCTGTCGCGGCCTCGTCCAGATTGCCGCAATCGGCCATGACGATATGCGGGGTTTTGCCGCCGCATTCGAGTGCGACGCGCTTCATGTTCGATTGGGCGGAATAATTCATGAAGAGCTTGCCGACCTCGGTCGAGCCGGTGAACGTCACCGCGTCGACATCCATATGCAGGCCGAGCGCCTTGCCCGCAGTCTCGCCAAAGCCGGTGACGACATTGAACACGCCATCGGGAATGCCGGCCTCCGCCGCCAGCTCCGCAAGCCTGATCGCGGAAAGCGGCGACTGTTCGGCCGGCTTGAGAATGACTGAGTTGCCTGCCGCGAGCGCCGGTCCGAGTTTCCAGCATGCCATCAGCAAAGGAAAGTTCCATGGAACCACCGCAGCCACGACGCCGACGGGCTCGCGCGTGATCATGCCCAGCGCACCGCTGCCGGTCGGAGCGATCTCGTCGTAGATCTTGTCGATCGCCTCGGCGTACCAGGCGATCGTATTGGCCGATGCCGGCACGTCGATGGATCGTGCGTCGGAGATCGGCTTGCCCATGTTCAGGGTCTCGAGAAGAGCCAGTTCATCACCGTGCTGATGCATCAGTTCCGCGAACCGCTGCAGCACCTTCTTGCGTTCGCTCGGCGAGCGCCGCGACCAGGAGCCGGCATCGAAGGCCTTGCGCGCGGAGCCCACGGCCAGGTCGATATCTGCAGCGTCGCACGATGCTATTTGGACGAGCGTTGCGCCATTGGCGGGATTGACCGCGTCGAACACTCCGCCAGACACGGCGTCGACGAATTTCCCGCCGATGAACGCCTGCTTGCGGAAATTGAGATTTGAGGCGGCTTGGCGCCAGTTGACTACGCTCATGGAATTGCTTTTTCTCGATAAACGATACCAAAGTTCGATTTACGAGAAAGTAACTGGGTCATCGCTAAGATGTCAATATAAAATCGTCTCTTTGGCAGCTAGACACGGAAAAAGAGGTCTGATCGAGAGACGATCGTGCAATGAAATCTGTAAATAATGTTTATTTATAAACAGCAGAAACAACCACGCTGTCATTACGGCATGGCAAATTCACAAAAGATGCTGAAATTCAATTTGTACTTTTCAAAGTCTGCTGAAACTGTTTCTCAATGAGCCTGGAGAGCTTTTCCGCCATGCGTTTGACCAGAGCGACGTGGATGTCTCGATTGGTGTCGATGATCCCCTGGATTGTTCCTGTCACGCACAGGCTATGCTGCGTACGCTGCCCATCGATCCTGATCGGGGCGGCGATCCCGGCAAATCCATCCACATCTTCTCCGATGCAATAAGCCACCCCGGTTTTGCGCACGACTTGCAGCTCTTGCACGAGGACGTCGAAGTCGACCTTGGTCGCCGCCGTGAATCGCTTGAGCGGCTTGTCGAGTACCGAGGCGATGAAGTCCGCATCCTGAAAGGCAAGGATCGCCTTGGCGGAGGCGCCGGCATGGGCCGGGATTTCAAGCCCTGGAACGATGTAGGCCCTGACCAGATTGCCGGGCGCGACCATGTCGAGGCTACGCACGCTCTCGCCGGCCAGCCGCGCGATGAAACAGGCCTGGCCGGTCTCTTCGGAAAGTTGTTGCAGCGTCGGGCGCGCAACCACCTTGAACCAATCGTCGCTCGCCCCCGAAAAGAGCAGTCTTTCCAGCCGTCGCCCGAGCTTGAAATTGGCCGCCTTTGGGCCGCTCTGCTCGATCAATTCGACGTCGGCCAAGCTCTTCATCAGCCTGTAGGCGGAGGCTTTCGGCAGATCGAGCATCTCGCCAACGGCGGTTCCCGATATGCCGCCCGGAAAACCGGCGACGATTTCAAGAATACGCACATAGCGCTCCAAAGGCTTTTCAGCGGCCGCTTTGCTGGTTGGAGTCTTTGCCATGATGTCGATGCTCTAGCCCCTTGCGATTCGATCATCATGCCAGTCGAAATAGCGCATGGCCAAGGGCACGAACCACGGCGAGCCGTTAAAGAAGGGCGCCGTGGGGAATTTTTCGACATCGAAGGCCGATGACATGTCTCCCCGTTGAAGGATCCGGGCAGCAAGCTTCTCCCCGAAATGCGTTCCAAGAGGGATGCCGGCAAAGTTGTAGCCGAGGGCGAAGAGCACGCCATCCTTGACGCCGATATGAGGCATGAAATCGAAAGTTCCGGCGCATTGCCCGGTCCAGGCCCGGCTGAGGCGGACCCCTTTGAGGTCTGGCAGAATTTTCACGAGGCGCTCGCGGAGCGCACCAGCGAGCGGCGTCGCCGTCGGGCTCGCCGTGCCAGTCATGCCGCCGAAGAGAATGCGGCTTGAATCAGGGGCTGGCCGGATGAAATCGATGTTCATCCTGGTGTCGAGATAGGTTCGGCGGCGCGGTATGACCTTGTCGATTGTTTCCGGCGGCAACAGCTCGGTCGCAATGACAAAACCACGGAAAGGAATGACCCGCCTTGCGAGCCATTTCAGGTCTCGGCTGGTGTAGCCATTGGTGGCGACGATGACATGAGGGGCAGCGAGGTTTCCCCTCGAAGTCCGGACGATCTTCTCCCTCGCGCTGTGATCGATGCCCACCACATTGGTAAGAGGATGCAGCCTGACACCCGCATCGAGCGCCTTGCGGACAAGGCCAGCGTGATAAAGTCCGGGATGAATCGAACCGAGATCCGGAATGACCGCGCCGCCATGGTAGCTGTCGGAGGCGATTTCGGTGCGAACTTCATCTTTCTCGACGACGGAATAATCGAACCCGACGGCTTGTCGGGTCTGTTCGAGCTCTGCGATCAAAGCTCGAAAATGGGCTTTCGAATTGGCGCCAATGAAGCGGCCGCAGGTCTGGTAATGGCAATCGATACGCTCACGCTCGACGAAGGTCCGGACACCGCGCAGAGCGGCATCGAGCTCGCGGTAGACCTTCACAGCGTATTCACGCCCCGACCTTTCCGCCAGCCATTCGACGGACCGCTTGAGAGTGCGGCCAACGAAGCCGGCGTTGCGGCGCGCGGCGCCCTCGCCGATCCTCTGCGCGTCGACAACGGCAACGTCGCAGCCCGCGCGGGCCAGATGCAGCGCGGCGACCAGACCCGTAATGCCGCCGCCGACGATAACGACATCGGCCCTGCCGCCAAGGCTGGCCGGTTCCGCTTTCTCGTGGGCTGCGGGCAGCGGCGCCGCTGACCACCAGTAAGGCTCCTCGAGATAGTCGTCGGCGAACAATTCGGCTTTCGCAGCATCAATCTTCCCGTTGTCTTGCGACATGACGTGCAGCATCAATTTACCTTTTTTTATTGGCGTTGTAGGCCACAGCCATCATGCAACTCGTCAGTATGATCATCACCGCGGCGGCGGCCAGGATCGTGGGATCGAGTTGTTCACGTAGTCCCGTGAACATTTGCTTCGGAAGCGTACGCTGCTGAGGCCCGGCGATAAACAGCACCATCACCACTTCGTCGAATGACGAGGCGAAGGCGAAGACGGCTCCCGCCGCTACACCTGGCGCTATTATCGGAAGCATCACCGTTCGAAACGCCGTTATACGGCCGGCCCCTAGACCCGCCGCGGCCCGCATCAGATTGAAATCGAAGCGCGTCAGCGTCGCCGTAACCGTGATGACGACGAAGGGCGAGGCCAGGATGGAGTGAGCAATTACGACGCCGGCATAGGAATAGTTGAGGCCGAGCGGCGAAAAGAAAATAAACAGCCCGAGGCCGAGCACCACGACGGGAACGATCATTGGCGAGATGGCCAGCGCCATCACGGCGGTTCGGAAAGGAAACTGCGGATTGACAAGCCCGACGGCCGCGAGCGTGCCCAAGGTCGTGGCCAAGATGGTCGTCGCAACCGCGATCACCAGACTGTTGACCATTGCCCCGGTCCACAGAGGCGAGGAAAAGAGCTGCTCAAACCAGCGAAGGGACAGTGCACGGAATGGATAGGTGAACCAGGGATCAGCATTGAGCGAGATTGGAAGAGCGACCGCCAGCGGCAGCACCAGCAGCGCCAGGATGATCCCCACAAACGCATAGAGCGGTATCCGAATGTAGGCCGGAAACTCGGAATAGACGCGGCGACCCATGCTCATATCCGATCCGACGAATGACGTGCGATATGTCGCCCAAGGGGGAGAGCAACGAGACCAGCTCCAAAGATGAGTACGGCGCTGAGTGCCGAAGCCAGCCCCCAATTCAGATCCTCATTGGTAAACCTTGCAATGAAGAAACTCACCATCTGATCGGACGGACCACCCACCAGCGCAGGTGTCAAATAGAAGCCGAGGCAAAGCACGAAGGTGAGAAGTCCGCCGGCGGCGATGCCTGGGACCGCCTGCGGAAGAAAAATCGTCCGATGTGCCAGAAGTGGGCCGGCGCCGAGGCTGCGGGCGGCCTTGACCTGGTTCGCCGGGATGGCCCGCATCACGCTGATCATGGGCAGGACCGTGAACGGAAGCTGGATCTGGATCATCGCGATGATCGTCGCCATGCGTGTGTAAAGCAGGGGCAGTGGCTCCGATATCAATCCCGCTCCGGTCAGCGCATTGTTGAGGACGCCATTGGTCTGAAGGAAGACTATCCACGACATGGTGCGCACCAGCAGCGAGGTCCAGAACGGCAGGAGAATGAAGAACAGGAGGACTGCTGCTGTCCGCCAGCTCGCATTGGCTATGACATACGCGACCGGGTATCCGATCACGACTGTAAGGCCTGTCACGACAAGGCTGATCAGGATCGTCCGGAGATAGATCGACCTGAAATCGTAGCTCGTTTCCTGGGACGATTGACCGTCGGCTTCGATCTTTACAGGAAAGCCCGTCGCCCAGCGCAAATAGAAGGCGCTGTAGCGGCTATCGTAGTGCTTGAGGATGCTCCAGACGCCGCTTTGTCCCCATGCCGGATCGGCTTCGATCAATTGGGCCTTCCAGGCCTGCGGGTCGGCGCGGTCGAAATCGCTGGAAAGCACCCGCTGCGCGTTGAGGATGACGTTCATCCCGCGAGACAATTCGTAGCCCACACGACGGCCTAGCGGGCGTACTGACCCGGCATGTCCTGCAGCCTCGAGTTCGTGTCCAAGCGTCATGTAGACGGCGTCGGTCGGGAGCTTGTCCCCGTCCCAGGCCTGAAGCGCCTGCGTTGTCAGCGGCAACGCTCTGGCGATCTCTCCGTCCGATACCGCCGTATGAACGATCGAACCGATCGGGATCACCAGGAACAGGAGCAGGAAAATCAGGAGCGGCGCCGCCGGAAGAGCAGCCCGAACTGTCCTCCGGCGGTTGTCGCTCTTGATCGGCGAGCGAATGACGACATGCGCCGTCGATGACGCGATGCTTGGCGCAGGCGTATCAGTTTGCGTCATTACCAAGCCCACATCGCCGTACGGCAGCGTCATCCGAAAACTCCCACCACTCGGCTTACTGGGAAATCCAGCTGGAGAAGCGGGCGTTCAGGGCATCGCCATTTTTGGCCCAGAATGCGCCGTCCTGGGCCAAGGCGCCCTCGCTGTTTTCAGGGGCTGACGGCAGGTTCGCCAGCACATCCTTGGCGACGAGATCGCTGGCAGCCTTTACCGTTGGGCCGTAGGCGATGTAATTGCTCAGGGCGGCGTTGACATCCGGCTTTAGGCTGAAGGCCACGAACTCCTTGGCGGCTGCAAGGTTCTTCGAACCGGACGGAATGACCCACATATCAAAGCCGCGGATCTGATTGGTCCAGGCGATCCCAAGGTCGGCATTTTCCTTGGCGTTGGCGTCCGCAATACGGCCGTTCCAGGCCAGCGCCATCTTTACCTCGCCGGATTTGAGAAGCTGCGGCGGCTGGGCGCCGGCCTCCCACCAGACGATGTCCTTCTTGATCGTGTCGAGCTTCTTGAAGGCCCGGTCGACGCCGGCGGGAGTGGCGAGCGCCGTATAGATGTCCGACGCCGGTACGCCATCGGCGAGCAAAGCGAGTTCGAGCGTGTCCACCGGACTTTTGCGGAAGCCGCGTTTGCCGGGGAAGGACGCGATATCGAAAATGTCCGTCAACTTGGTGGGCGCCTTCGGGAATGCTTGTTTCTGAAACGCCAGGATCGTGGCGTAGACGCTCGTTCCCACTGCGCAGTCGGTAAGGGCGCCGTCCACGAGACCCGCTGACTTAAAGGCCGCATCGGCACCGATCTTCTCAAGCAATCCCTGGTCGCAGGCGGTCGCTCCCGTCTGCGGATCGACGTCGATAACGTCCCAGGCGACGTTGCCGCTGTCGACCATGGCACGCAGCTTCGCCAATTCACCGCTCCAGGTGTCCTGGGTGACGGTAATGTTCTTTGATTTCGCATATGGATCGAGGAATGCCTTTGTCTGCGCCTCCTGCAGAGCCCCGCCCCAGGACACGACGGTCAGGCCTTCCGCCAGGGCTGGAAAACTCACTGCTGCCAGAACAAGCCCGACAAGGCACGACTGCTTGAACGAATGCGCTCGTAACATTTTGATGTCCTCTCTGGATTTTCAGTTGTGTTATCTGCCGTCTAGCGCCCATGCATCGCGCGGTTCCCAGTCGAGAAGGACAGGGTTGCCCATCTCCATCCGGGCTCCCACCGATGACGGACTTTTAGCAATCAACCGTTCCCCGCCCGGCAGTTCGACGTGGATCCGGAACTGGTCGCCGCAGTAAATGACTTCGCTGACCCGCCCGGTAAGCGTTTCGGCGCTGCTCTGCTCGGCGATGCGGACGCTCTCCGGCCGGATGGCGATCGTTGCGCGTTGATCGAGCTTCGTGTGAACGCTGCTGCGCGCCAAAATTTCCTGGCCACCGGCGAGCCTTGCGCGCGCCAGGCCGCCTTCGATCGAGACGATTTTCGCATCGAGACAGTTATTGTCGCCGACGAATTCCGCCACGAAGCGGTTCGCGGGATGGCCGTAAATATCTTGCGCTGAACCGATCTGCTGGATCCGCCCGTCGTTGAAAATGGCGATCCTGTCGGACATCGTCAGCGCTTCGTGCTGATCGTGCGTCACATAGACGACTGTCAGGTCCAGCCGATCGGCGATCCGACGGATTTCGAGCTGCAAATCCTCGCGCAGCTTCTTGTCCAGGGCGCCGAGCGGCTCATCCATCAGCACCAGACTGGGCTCGAAGACAAGCGCGCGAGCGAGCGCGACTCTTTGTTGCTGGCCACCTGACAGGGCCGCGGGCTTGCGTTGAGCAAGATCCGAAAGCTGAACCATCGCAAGCGCTTCGCCGACGCGAGTGGCGATCTGCTCCCTGGAGGAGCCGCGCACCCGCAACGAGTAACCAATATTCTCCGCAACGGTCATATGAGGGAAGAGGGCATAGTTCTGGAACACCATTCCGATGTTCCGCTTTTCGGGTGGTTTGTCCTGGATCGGCCGCCCGTCGAGCGTAATTTCACCCCCCGACGGATATTCGAAGCCGGCAAGCATCATCAGCGTCGTCGTCTTGCCCGAGCCCGAGGGACCAAGAAGCGTCAGGAATTCGCCTTTCCCGATGTCCAGGTTGAGATCGCGCACGACGAAGCTATGGCCATCGTAAGTCTTGGATATGCCGGTCATGCCGACATGCGTCGCTGGCTGAACCATGGCTGACAGTGCTGCTCCCGTTTCATTGTTCTCGATTATTGAGAATCATTATTGAATATCGAGAATACAAGCATCCCGATTGGCTTGCGTCAATCCCTGGGGAGGAAATTCCGAGCGTCAGACGGCGGCATTCTTCGATGCTTGGGATCGGCTTGGGGACGGTGGAGCGCAGTCGCGGGCCTTCGAAGAGCCCTATGGCTCATGAAGAACCGAGCCGTGTACAAGGTGGCTGACCGGCGGCAACAAGCCGGTTCTCCCAAGTGCCGCAACGGGAGATCGTTGTTTTCACTCGCGGCTGGCGATTGGAAAATCGCGCTCTCGTCGACCGATCGGCCATTTCCTTCGTCGATTATCACCATCGAGGAGCCGCTGGTCGCCACACAACCGGCGGCGGGCGTTCCGTCAACATCCGCGTTCAGCGCCACCCGGCTACGCAATGGCACGGCCTGCTGGTCAAGGCACTCTATGAAGGCGCTGTCGACGCGACCTATGTGACAGGTCCGGCCGCCGAACTGGAATCGGTGCTCAACGCCCGTGTCGTGTTCGACGCAAGCAGGCAACCGGTCGGTTCGACCGCATCAACGGACGCGCTTCTGAAGAGGCCTGTCTGAGCGACGTTCAGATGCAAAGTCGCCCTTGCTTTGTCGCCGGCTTGAAAGCCCCGCGGGCCCTCAGGTCAGAGCCGCCGTGACGATTTGCGTCGTCGTCCACATATGCGAAGCGATCGCTGCGCAGGCGCGTTTCACGTCGCGGGCAATCACGGCATCTGCGATATCCCTATGCTCGCGCGCCACATCGCGTTCCATTCGTGCCAACGGCACCGACAATTGCCGGTAGCGCTCGCTCTGGTCATACAGTTGCGAGCGGATCCGAAGCAGCCAGCGATTGCCACAGCCCGAGACCAAAGCGCGGTGAAACTCCCGATGCGCCTTGACCCAGCGCTGATCCAGGACAGCGGCGTCCCCGGGAATCGTATACGGCGTGTGGCTGAGGCGGTGAAGTGCGGCGACGATGTCGGTTTCCCATTCAAGCCCGCCTTTCTCGATCGCCAGCTTTAGGCACTCTTGCTCGATGCGGACGCGGGCATCGGTCAATTCAGCGAGATCTTCCGGGGACACATCCGAGACCGTGTACCCCCGCTGCGCCCTTGCATCGACAAGACCCTCAGCCGAAAGTTTCGACAGCGCTTCGCGGACGGCGCCCAGACTCACGTCGTATTTCTGAACGAGAGCCTGGATATTGATCTTTGAGCCCGGAAGCATTCGGCACGAAATGATATCGTGTCGAAGCTGCTCGTAGACGTCATTTGCGATGGTGCGGGCTACGGGATCCATTTTAATGCCGCTTGCTTAGCCGAGGAAGTGATGCAGATGCATTAGGCATGCTGCCGCTTTCCGGCTGACTTGAGTCGTATGTCAAAGCTGCAGGAATCATTCCGCCGTCCAGCCGCCATCGACTTTTATGGAGGTGCCCGTCATCAATGCAGCGGCGTCCGAACCCAGAAAGACAACGGCACCCATAAGATCCTCGACTCGCCCGAGACGGCCAAGCTTGATTTTGGACAATACCTCATTTCGAAAAGCTTCGCTCTCGAAGTAAGGAGCGGTCATCGGCGTCTCGATGAAGGTGGGGGCAATACTATTGACCCGGATACCTTGCGGCGCGAGTTCGACAGCCATAGCCTTCACCAGCCCCTCTACCGCATGCTTGGACGCGCAATAAAGCGTCCGCGCTGCCATTGCCACGTGACCCATCTGCGAAGTCGTGAAGATGATCGAGCCCCGGATCCGCTCCGCCACCATTTTACGCACAACCGCCTGCGCGGAGAAATAGGCAGCCCTGACATTGAGGTCGAGGACGACGTCATAGTCCTCCTCGGTCACCTCGGCCATCAGTTTAGGCCGATTGGTTCCCGCGTTGATCACTGCGATGTCGAAAGCCGGCTGCTTCCCGATCAGTTCGCGGGTTCCGGAGATGTCGGTAACGTTCAGAACGAGCGCTTCTGCTTTGCCGCCACGATCCCTTAGCGCCATCGCGGCATCCTCGACCTCGCTTCTGGTTCGCGCGGCCAGGACTGTTTCGGCTCCCGCGTCCGAAAGCGCCGTAGCCAAGGCCAATCCGATCCCTCGCCCCGCGCCCGTCACCAGCGCGCGGCGCCCGTCCAGGCGGAACGACGGCGCCTTCGGCAGAGTAACGGGCGACGGGTTCATTCCGCCGCCTCGGCATAGGGAACGTTGCGCGCACCGTAACGCCGCAATCTCACATTGGCCTGCTCGGCATGACCGAGGAAACCCTCGAGGACACAGAGCCGGGAGCAGTATTCGCCGATCATCACCGAAGCTTCGTCGGTGAGAACCTTCTGGTAGGTGCAGGTTTTCAGGAATTTGCCGACCCAGAGCCCGCCCGTGAAACGCGCCGTTCCCAAAGTCGGAAGCGTATGGTTGGTGCCGATCACCTTGTCGCCATAAGCGACATTCGTCCTTGGCCCGAGAAAAAGCGCTCCATAGTTGGTCATGCGGCGGAGGAAGTAATCCGGGTCTCGCGTCATGACCTGCACATGCTCGGAGGCGATGCGGTCCGCCTCGCTCACCATTTCCTCATCGGTGTCGCAAACGATCACCTGGCCGTAGTCGCCCCAGGCCTGTTTCGCGATAGGTGCGGTCGGCAGAATACCGAGAAGCCGCTCGACCTCGGCCATCGTCTGCGTCGCGAGTTGCTCGGATGTCGTCAGCAGGATCGCCGGCGAGTTCGGCCCATGCTCGGCCTGTCCGAGCAGGTCCGTGGCGCAGAGCTCGGCATCGGCCGTCTCGTCCGCGATCACCAGCGTTTCGGTCGGGCCTGCAAGCAGATCGATGCCGACACGGCCGAAGAGTTGCCGCTTGGCTTCGGCGACATAGGCGTTTCCCGGGCCGACTAGAAAATCGACCGGCGCGATCGTCGCCGTGCCGATCGCCATCGCGGCCACCGCCTGAATGCCGCCCAAGACATATATCTCGTCGGCCCCCGCCAGTGCCATGGCTGCTATTACCGCTGGGGCCGGTTTGCCCTGGAACGGAGGCGTCATGGCGATTACCCGCTTTACGCCGGCCACTTTGGCGGTGACGATTCCCATATGAGCGGATGCCACAAGCGGATATTTGCCGCCCGGCACGTAGCAGCCCACCGAATTCATGGGAATATTGCGATGGCCGAGCACCACGCCGGGCAATGTCTCAACCTCGACATCCCGGAGCGCGGCCTTCTGGACTTCGGCGAAGCGACGGATCTGTGTCTGCGCGAATTGGATGTCGTCCAGTTGCCGGCGCGACAGCGAGGCGAGGCACGCGTCGATTTCATCCTTCGACAGACGAAAAGATGGCGGCGACCACCGATCAAAGGTCTCGGACAGTTCCCGCAACGCCGCATCGCCACGGGCTTCAACATCGGTGAGAACACGTTCGACGGTGCAGCGGACAGCGCTGGCATCGGTCGCCTTGGCTTCCGCGGATCGACCCGACTTCAGTATCCTGATCATGCAATTTCCCTCACTCTGTGTTCTTCCGCCGAATGCCTTCGAAAAGCGTTCCGCCCTACTCCGCCTCGTAGTTGCGAGCGAAGTCGTCGGGCGGAGTCGGCCCCCAGATGTAAAATGAATCTTCCGGGTCGTGGTCCTGGGATTCCCAATCCACTTCGGCCGGGATGTAGTCTATGTCGCACGAGTATTCCGCATAGCTGCCCCAGGGATCGCGGATGTAGTGGAAGAAGTTCGAGCCCAGCACATGCCGCCCCAGTCCCCAGCCGCGTGAAAAACCCTTGTCGGCCATCTGCATTGCGCCCAGGCCGACCTGGTCGATCAGCGGCACGTCCCAACTGGTGTGGTGCAAGCCGGGAGCCGACGACTTGACGAAGGCGAGCATGTGGTGGTCGCTGCCATGGCGGCCGTGCAGGAACGCGATGTTGTCTCCCGAGCGGTCGGACAACCCCATGCCTAAAACGCCGGTGTAGAAGTCGATCGCTTTCTGAACATCGCGGGTAAAGATCAGGATATGCGCGAGCCGCGTCGGGCGTACCGTCGCCGCCTTGCTGCGCAGCGGCGCGCCGACGATGCCCGCAGGAGTGGATACATGCCCTCCCTGCATCTTGAAATCCGGCGACGTCTTCGCGGTCACGACCAACTCGATTAAATTGCCGTCATGGTCGCGGAACCACAATCCGTTGGATTCAAAGCCCTTGGGCGGAGACAATAGCTCCATCCCTTTAGACTCCAGATGCAGTTTGAAACGCTGGAAATCAGCGTCGAAGACGCCGAAGGACAGATGCTGCAACTGCTTGCGCGAGCCCTCGACAAAGAAACCCCAGTCATGATCGAGCCCCTCCGTGCGCACGGCATAGCCGGAGCGGTGGTTGACAACGTCGAGGCCGAAAGCCTGATGGAAGCGCTCGGCCTCCTTAAGGTCGGGCACTGCCAAAACGAAATGGTTGACGGAATGGATGCCGAGGATGCCCTCGCCTCTTGCTTCGAGCTGCCGCTTGCGAATAGCCGTCATCGTCTTCCTCCACAGAGCGCCAACGTCCTCACATCCGCTGGACACCAGAGATCATTATGAAAAATATATTTTCAAGTCAATAATGCGATCTAATTACTTTGGCAGTGGTGTTGGCTGATATGCGAGGAGACGCCACTGTTTTCCGCGCTTGCCCCACACCGCCATGCAAGAATTGTTGATCTCCCGGACCGCGGTCCCAACGGTCGCCTTCGCGCTCATGGTTCCGGCGACGACGGCGCAGCTCTCGCACACGATGACGCGTTCGCTGCTGTGATGGATTTCGTGGTAGACGAAGAACCGGCTGGCGACCTTCTTCAGATAAGCCACCTTGTCGTCTCGTTCTCCGAACGAGTGCGTATAGACCAAGTCGTCGTCGAGAAGATCCTCGAGCACCGCGACATCGGACCCCAGCATCGCCGAATAGCGTTTCTGCTCGAGGATCTCGATGAGGCGGCGGACCTCGTCGGCAAGGCCTGCTTCCGGGAAATCCATGGTTGTCCTCGCAGTTTCAGGCAGTGATCAGCGGCGCGAACGGCACGAAATGGTCCGTCCAGAGGCGGGGCGGCAGCGCACCCCAGCGGTTCACGACCTTAGGATTCGATAGGTTTTCGCCCGGATCGGCAATTCTTGCCTGATGGTTCTCGTCTTCGATGACCTCCATTTCGGCGATACATTCCACCAGGAACCCGGACCTATCGATGTAATAGGCGAACAGATTGTCCCCGGCACCGTGGCGCCCCGGTCCCCAGACGAGGAAGCGCCCCTGCGCATCAAGCGTATCCCCCAGCCGCTTGAAATCGTCGAAGCTGGCGAACTCCCAGCTGAAGTGGTGCAATCCGCTTGGTCCTTTTACGGTCGCTACCGTGTGGTGGCGGTTGTCGGCCGCGCGCATCCAGACGATTTCATGGCCAGTTGTCCTCTCGGACTGTCGAAGCCCCAGCACGGTCTGGAGCTCGTTGCTGATCGCTTCCGAGTCCCTGCTCGACAGGTTTACGTGGTCGAGGCACCGCGGACGAATGCCCGGGCCTGTATGGCGGACCGGCTGCGTCAGCGGTATTGGGGTGTGGACTTCAAAGATGTGACCTTCGCTGGTAGCGAAAGTCACCGAGCGGTCGATGCACGGCAGGGAAGGACGTTCGGAGAGGACCGTGAGGCCAGCCTGTTCGGCGCGACGTCGCACCGCCGCGACGGCGTCGACGTTATGAGCCTGCAGCCCGATGGATCGGACGCTGTCGCTGTTGCTGGCGTACAGGATCAGTTCGGCATGGCGCTGGTTAGAGGTTAGCAACGCGCGACCGTTCTCCCGTTCGACGACGCGGACCCCGGCGACTGTGCACGCGTCTTCTATCGCAATGTCGATATCCGCAACGTTGAGAGCGACATATCCCAACCGCTGAACCATCGGTCTCATCGGACCCTCCCGAGATGCGATTTTTCGGCCGTCAACTGGGTCACTTGACGATGCCAATCTTGGTCCTGTCCGTCGTCACGGCGACCGCGACCAGGATGATGATGCCGAAGGCAACGTCCTGCGCAGCACCCGGCAGGCCCGCGATCGTCGCCCCGACGCGGACCATCACTGCCGTGAGTCCGCCTATCAGGCTCGCAGAGAGGCCGCCGACTCCGCCCGAAATCGCGGTGCCGCCCGCCACCACGCCGACCAGCGCCGGAAGCAGCAGGTTGCTTGCCATCGTCGGAGCGCTGTAGAGGGTCTGCGATAGAAGCATTATCCCTCCAAGAGCGGCGCACACCGACGAAATCGCGAAAGCACAGCCCCGGATCAGATCACGCCGGACGCCCGACATATAGGCAGCCAGCTCGCTCGCGCCGAAGGCATAAATATCTCGGCCAACGCGGGTGAGACGCAGCAAAAGGGCGAGGAAGATCCACACCGCGACCACTGTGATGAAGGCGTTGGGCACGCCATGCGTTCTGCCGCCGAGGAAGTCGAGCGGCGCAATTCCGGGACCCAGGCCCACGGTCGAGGCATTGCTGAGATAGAGAGCCAGGCCCGAAAACAGGCCAAGCGTTCCAAGGGTCATGACGAACGAAGGAATCTGGAGCCGTCCGATCAGCCATCCCTGGGCAGCCCCAATCCCTCCGGCTCCGAGGAGCACGATCGGCACGGCGGCCGAGCCGAATTCAGGGACAAGCAGCGCCACGACCACCGCTGAAAACGACGCCATGGCGGCGGCAGACAGATCGATGCAGCCAAGCAGCACTGGAAGCGTGCAGCCAATAACCAGGATCAGCAGCGGAGCCGCGTCGAAGAGCAGCGCATTGACCGCGCGCCATTTGAGAATGCCTGGCGCGATCCAGACCACGGTTGCAAACACCAATACAAGGACCAGGGCCGGCCCGCACGCTCGCAGCAGGTCGCCCGCGGATCGGATCGATGGGAACATTTGGGCAAGTGCGCGGGTCATGACAGGCTCCGATGGGGCAGCGAGGTCAAGTCTCGATAGCGATGATCGCGGCGCGTGCTCATACCATCGCCCTCACGATGTCTTCCTCTGACGGCCGTTTGGCCTGGACGTCGTCGAAGCGCTGGCTGACCCTGCCGTCTCGCAGCACCAGGATCGTATCGGAGAGCGTCACCATCTCATCGAGCGTATCGCCCACGAAAACGATCGACAGGCCATCCTCGGCCAGTTGACGGATCGCGTTGAAAAGATCGGCGCGCGCGCCGGGATCGAGACCGCGTGTCGGATGATCGAGCACCAGCAGCCGCAGCGAGCGACCGAGAAGCCATTTGCTGAGCACCGCTTTCTGCTGATTTCCGCCGGAGAGCTGGTCGATGCGGTGGTCGAGCGACGGCGTTTTGATTTTGAGCCGCTCGACCCAATTCGCCGCCTGTCGCCGCTCGCGCCGCTTCGACAGCACGAGCCCGCCATAGCCGTAATCGGACCCGAAGGTAACGGTCATGTTCTCGCAAACACTCATCCCCTTCATCATGGCCTCCGTCTTCCGCTCGGCGGGGACGTAGCCTATGCCGAGGCCCACCGCGCCGCTCGGGCAGCTCATGCGCACCGGCCGGCCCTCATAGTCGATCTCGCCGCCATAACGCTCCTCCACGCCGAAAATCGCCCGGCAGACCGCTTCCGCCCCGGATCCCTGGACGCCGATCAAGCCGACGATCTCCCCGGGCGCGACGTTGAACGTCACGTCCGCAACCTTGCCCGGCACCGTCAGGTCGCGGACTTCCAGTCGCTTTGGCACGCTCTTGTCGGGGGGATTGCTCCGCGGCAGGACCGAACCCGCGCGCTGGCGTCCAACCATCAGCTCATACAGTTCGTCAGGATCAGTCTCGCCTTTCGTTCTTTCGGCGACATTGCGTCCGTCGGAGAGCACATAGACCCGATCGGAGATTGCGAGCACTTCGTCCATGCGATGCGAGATGAACACAACCGACGAACGGGCCCTGAGCCGCCGCACCTGCCGGAACAGCGCCTGGATCTCGGTCGGCGTCAGCACCGATGTCGGTTCGTCGAACAGGACAACGAGATGGCCCTCCACCAATTCCTCAAGCGACAGCACTTTGGCGAGTTCGACCATCTGGCGCTGCGCGAAGGTCAGCTGATCGACGGGCGTGTCCGGAGCAATGTCCAGTTCGACCTTGCCCAGTTGGACACGGGCCGCATCGTTCATCTGGCCGCGCCGATAGAATCCGAAGCGGCTGAAGTCCGTCGGCTTGTCGATGAAAAGGTTCTCGGCAACGGTGAGATTACCGATCAGCGACTGCTCCTGATGGACCAGGCCTATGCCCGCTCGCGCCGCCTCGAGCGGAGAGCCGAAGCGCACCAGCGAGCCTCGCAGACGCATTTCCCCGGCGCTTGGTTGATGGAGGCCGCCGACAATCTTCATCAATGTCGACTTGCCCGATCCGTTCTGGCCGATCAGGCCGAGAACTTCGTGCTCGCGCAGCTCCATATCGATCTCATCGAGGGCAACCACGCCGGGAAAGCGCTTGGACACGTTTTGCAGGGACAGGAGTGCGCTCATTTTACCACTCTGGTCTTGCGTCGCAGGTGCCAGGTGGATGCGGTAACCGCAACAACGATCACCACGCCCTCGATGGCTTTTTGCAGCAGGGGATTCGTTCCCGTCTGCACAAGGCCGTTTCGTAAGATGACGAGAACCAGGACGCCGATGAGCGAGTGCAGGACGCCGCCACGGCCGCCGGACAGCAGCGTGCCACCGATCACACAAGCGGCGATTCCGGGAAAAAGCAGCCCCTCTCCGGCGAGCGGATTGCCGACGCCGATTTGCGCCGCGGTCAAAATTCCGGCCAGGCCCGTCAGGCTTCCGCAGATGGCGAAGGCGCTGACCTTGTAGAGGTTCACATTGACGCCCGCCAAACGGACGAGGGCCTCGTCGGCGCCGATGGCAAAGCCGATACGGCCAAGCTTTGTGCGCCGCTCGACAATGAAGGCGAGGAACGCGAACGCCACAGCCAGATATACGAGCGCGCTGAGGCCGAAATGTTTGTGCAGGGCCAGCCCGACAAAGCCGCTGTCGAGGATTTGCGGCTGCCTCGAGGGAAAGAGCAACGCAGCCAGGCCAAGCGTGATCAGCCACATGGCGAGCGTGACGATAAGCGACGGCATCCGCAGGTAGGCATACAGAACTCCGTTGAGGACGCCGACGGCCAGCCCCGCGGCCAGCGCAACCAGGATCGCACCCGCACCAAGATCGTAGGCGGTGACGCTGTTCGCGATGAGGATCGAAAGCAGGATGTTGGCAAGCGAGGCCACCCCTTCGCTCGACAAATCAATCGAGCCCTGCACCAGCACAAAAGTCATCCCGATCGCAACGACGGCAGGGACCGCCGCCGACTCCAGGATCGCCTGCAGATTGGCTCCCGAAAGGAAATTCGGGGTCAGGCTGGTGAACACCGCCACCATTGCCAGGAGCGACAAGATGGGGCCGGCGGACTTCAAGACACCGATTCCCGCCTGGCCAGATCGCTGCCGGGCTCCGGCTTCCCGGCGGCGCGGGGAAGCCGGAGCGCCGGCGTCCTGGGCGTGTAATTGCGCCTGGGTCATGTCGCGGCTCAGTTCACACCGACCGGGATCTGACCCTTTGACCGAGCCCAGAAATTCTTCTTGAGCGCGTCGTAGGAGAAGTCGGCTGGATTCGGCTGGGCCGAGAGCATCGCATCGACATTGTCCTTGGTCGCAAGCGTTTGCTCCAGGTAGAAATCGCGCTGCGCCTGCTCCAGGTCAGCGATCTTGAAGTCTCCCGAGGCGACTGCGTAAGCAAGTGCCGCCGCGACCGCCCCGTGCAGCTGCGAGCTGATCCGCATGCTGGACAGCATCTCGCCGGACTTGATCAGCTTCAGCACGTCGCTCGATCCGTCCGAGCCGGTGACGGGAACCTTGCCTGCCAGGCCCTTCTCGCGCAACGCCGCGACC
Organism: Mesorhizobium sp. M0938; assembly: GCF_040319125.1. NCBI lineage: Bacteria > Pseudomonadati > Pseudomonadota > Alphaproteobacteria > Hyphomicrobiales > Phyllobacteriaceae > Mesorhizobium > Mesorhizobium sp. M0938. The sequence continues at coordinate 60,766 of NZ_JAMYNS010000011.1, forward strand.
GCGCCGAGCGCCATGCCGTCATTTTGCGCGAAGACTCCCTTCAACTGCTCCCCGTAACGCGCAATCCACGTGCGGGTGATGTTTTGACCTTCGGTCTGTCCCCAGTTGCCGATCTGCGTGTCGAGGATCGTCATGCCCGGGCATTCCGACACCGCCTTCAAGAGGCCGATCTCTCGCTGCTTCGACGGCGGATTGTCCGGCGTTCCCTTGAGAACCGCGATGCCACCCTTGCCGCCGATCGCCTTGCACAGCGCCATGCCGTTCTGGTAGCCGGAATCGACACCGTCGAAAGAGATGTTGGCGATCCAGGCATCGGGTGCCGTGTCCCAGGGATGGATCTCCTCAGGACGGTTCCACATCGTCGTCATGAAGGCGCCCCCGGCTTCCGCCCGCTCGACGAAGGCCTTGGTGAAGGCCGTGGAGTCCGGAAACCAGGCGAAGGCGCAGCCTTCGCAGCCGGCGGCAAGTATTGCCCCCAGCTGCTGCATGTGTTTCTGGCCGTCGAACCCGCTCTCGTAAACCTCGAGTTTGGCACCGACCGAGTTCGCCACCTGCTGGGCGCCCCAGATAACTTCCTGCCAATACTCGCTGCTGGTCGTTCCGACCGCCAGATAGATGATCTTCGGCTTCTCCTGGGCGACCGCACTGTCGCCGGCCAAGGGACCGATTATTGCCACGGCAATTGCCATAGCAGCCGCTACCGCGGCTGAAATCCTTTTCAGCAGTGTCACTTCATCCTCCCGATGATCGTGTTCCGTCCGATGGCCCGTGTTCCACGGCCTATGCAAAGCGACACTCCATCAAAAAATCTATTTTGTAAAGACTAATAAATTATCTAGTGATAAAAGTGATGACTTTCTCGCTGCAGGCTGTGGAGGATCGGTTATGGAAACGGGAGAAACTGTGCTCGTCACGGGCGCGACAGGCCGGACAGGCAAAGCCGTCATCGCGGCGCTTGCCGAACGCGGAGCGCGGGTTCGCGCGATGACGCGCTCGCGAGCGGGCGAGGACGGGCTTCACGCCATAGGCGCACACGAGGTCTCGCTGGCCGATCTCGGGGATCGATCCTCGCTGGAGGACGCAGTCTCAGGTGTTGCCAGGCTCTATCATATCGGACCACGTTTCAACGACTGTGAGGTGGCGTTCGGGGCCAACATCATAGCGGTCGCCCGCAACGCCGGTCTGAGGCATTTCGTCCTGCATTCGGTCTTTCACGCGCAGTGCCGGACCATGATCCATCATCGGCAGAAGCTTGACCTGGAAGAGATGCTGATCGAATCCGGCCTTCCCTACACCATCCTCCAGCCTGCGATGTACATGCAAAACATCGCCCTCGAATGGGCAAGGATTGAAGCCGAAGGCATCTATGAACGCCCCTATCGGACGGATCTTTCGATGGCGATGATAGACCTTGCCGACTTGGCCGACGCGGCGGCAACCGTCCTTACCAGCGCGCGCTACGTCGGAGGGGCGTACGAGCTGGTCGGCCGAGAGCCGCTATCCCACGCTGGCATGGCGAAGATCCTGAGTGAACTCCTGGGCAAGCCGATACGCGCCGCGCGCTACGCGCCGGCGGAATGGCGACGTCGAAATGCTGACCGGTTTCCCGACGACTACCTTCGGATCTACGAGGCGATGTGCCGGCACTATGACCGCTTCGGCCTGCCGGGCGGCAATCCGGCGGTGGCATCGATGATCCTCGGCCGGGAGCCTGCCAGCTTCGAGGACTTTGCCCGGCGTTTCGTAGTCGAACGGAAGGCAAGTTAGAGAGGGACGAAAATGCCGGCGGCGTTGCCTTCCAGCGTCAGTGTCAGGCTGTCGCCAGACTGACACCCGCCTCCGCCAGCATCTTGCGCGATGTGTCTCCCGACCGTATTCCGGCATCCCTCGCCGACAGCGCATCCGCCTCGAGCGAGAAGACCTCCGGCCCGATGTGGCGAAGGTTACCCTTGCCGGCAACGATCTTGATGATCTCCACGACGTCGAACTCGCCTTCTCCCGGAAAATTCCGGTAGTTGATCGTGTCGTCGAAGAGCGACTTCCCCACCTGCCGCCGCACGCCGTCATCGATCTGCATGCCGGCCAGATGCTTGCCTGGCAGGCGCTTGAGCAGATCGAGCTCATAGGCGCCCTTGGAGAAGTGCCATACATCGACAAGGATGCCCGCATTGGACGGATTTACGCCGCTGACGATCGCCCAGGCATCGGAGAGGTTAGGCATTCCCCAGAACGGCATGAATTCGAGATCGATCCAGTATCCCTGCGCATGGGCGCGCTCACACAGGTGCCCGAATCCATCGACCAGCCGGGAAAGCTCGACCGTTCCCTTGCCATAACCCGCAACGGCCAGGATCGACGTCAAACCAAGCTTCTCGCACATCCGAAACGAGTGATCGGTGCTGACGTCGAAGCGTGCGCGCAGCTCCGGCGAACATTCCGCCGGGACACGGATGGGCGCCCAGTCGGTCAGCGAATCCAGATAGCGCAGCGGAGCTCCTGCATCGGCGGCCATCGCTTTCATGTCCGACGGGGTGAGCCCCGACTCCAGCGCATCGAGATAGGTTTCGGGCGCGATGGCAAGAGCTGTAAAGCCGCCGGCCTTCGCGGCCTCCACATGCCCCCGAAACCCGTGAATGCGCGCCGAGGCAGGCCAAAAAACGAAATCGATAGATGGTAACATCAGAAATCCCTCCCTTGTTTTGTCGCAGCGCCGCACCGGCACCGACCGGCAAAGGCGACATGCCGCGTCGGCCGATGCCGTGATGAAACAGCCCGATGATCAGGCTCAACGCCGATGTTTCGATGTGCGGCCGGCGTCAGGCGGCAGCCGCAGCGCCGAAACGATGTGGAATCCCCGCCTTGTCGAAGACATTGGCGAGGGCAACCCGGCTCCGATTGCCGATCTCCTCGGCCGACAGCGTGTCGTAGAGCCCGGAGAAGGTCTCGGGCCCGTAGCGGTTGAGCCCGCCGATGCGGTGAAGCTGCTGGAGCAGTTCGACCACGGGGAATCCGCCCGTGCCGGCATCCACGCGGTGGAAGATGCAATCGTCGAGCAGCGACAGGCCGGGTTTCAGCTGGGCGGATGCATCGGCGATCTGCACGGTGGAGATTTTGTCGCCGGGGATGGTGTCAAGCAGCGCCGGATCCGGTTTTCCGCGCAGATAGTGCCAGAAGTCGAAGACAAGGCCGCTGTTATCGCGATCTGCGGTCCTGATGATCTTCCAGGCGGTCTCAAGATCAGGAAGTCCCCAGAATGGGATGAATTCGAGGTCGCAGCGCCAGCCGAGGCCGGCAGCCCTGTCGCAGGTCCTGGCAAAGCCGTCGACCAGTTGATCGATCGACACCTGGCTCTTTGGACAGGTGATGATGCAGCTCATGGAATCGACCTGAAGCGCCTCGCCGATGCGGAAGAAGTCGTCTTCGTCGAAACCGAAGAAGCCGAGCGAAAACGCGGCCGGATCGAGATTGTCGGGGAGCCAGTGCGTCGCCCAGCGCGCATAGGGATCGAGCTGGGTCAGCTTCACCCCTTCGTCATCCGCCATAAGCAGCATGTCCTTGGTGGTGATCCCGTCGGCAAGCCAGCGGCAATAGTGCCATGGCGTGATAGAGATGGCATCGCAGCCCGCCAGTCTCGAGGCGCGCAACTGCTCCCTCAGCGGCAGCGACCGCACCGTTCCCACCCACATTATCGTCGACGACTTATCCATACTCTCCTCCTTGTCGCAGCCAGGCACGAAGCCTGTGGCGCCTCAAAAACCTTCGAATACAATCTTGCCGTTCACGGAACCGGCCTCGATATCCCGATGCGCCTGGATCAGCGCGTTCGCCGACACCGGCCCCATGCGTTTGGCCAGCGTGGTTCGCACCTGCCCGGCATCGACCAACTGCGCCAGCTTGCGCAGAATTGCGCCCTGTTCGGCCATGTCCGGACGCTGAAAAACCGACCGCGCCATCATTGAATGCATATGCAAGGTGATGCATTTGGTTTTCAACGTTGTGAGCGGAAAAGGATCGGGATCGTCGAGCACTCCGATCGATCCGAACGGCTGAACAAGATCCACGAACTGACCCTGATGCCGAGGCGTCTGGGCGAGCGCCATCAGGAGATCCACGCCCTTGAAGCCAAGAGCTTCCACCTGTGGCTTCAACGGCTGGCGGTGGTCGATCACGTGCATTGCGCCGAGCTCCCGGCACCAGTCGGCCGTTTCCGGCCGGGACGCCGTTGCAATCACAGTCAAATCGGTCAAAGCGCGCGCCAGCTGGATCGCCATGGAGCCGGTTCCGCCGGCGCCGCCGATAACCAACAAGACACGCTCGTCGGACGCCGATCTTTGAAGAGCGCCAAGCCTGTCGAACAGGAGTTCCCAGCTTGCCAGCGTCGTCAACGGCAAGGCCGCCGCTTGCGCGAAGTCCAGGCTCTCCGGCATCCGCGCGACGATCCGCTCGTCCACCAGCTGGTATTCGGCGTAGCTGCCCTGGCGAACCACCGAGCCTGCATAGAACACGGCATCGCCGGTCTTGAAGTTCATCGCCTTTGGCCCTGCCGCAACAACCACGCCGGCGGCGTCGTAGCCGGGTACCTTCAGCGCTCCCGCCGGGTCGACCGTGCGCCTCAGCTTCGCGTCGAGCGGATTGACCGAAATGGCCCTTATTTCGACCAGCAAATCGCGATCCTGCAGGTCACCCGGCCGGGAAAGTTCGACATCGACGAGCGCGTCAGGGGCATCGACAGGCCCTGCCTTGGTAAATCCGACTGCCTTCATCCGACTGCCCCCTAGAACAGACTGCGGATCGAGCCGCCATCGACGCCCCAGACCGATGATGTGACGAAGGAAGCACGCTCCGAAGCGAGGAAGACGATGATGTCCGCCACCTCCTCCGGTTCGCCCATGCGTTCCAGCGGCAGCTGCCGCAGCTTCATTTCGTGGTCGACCGCCTGACGCGGCGGCATGCCGTGAACTTCCGACAGCGTATCCGCAAAGCCGCCCGGTCTGGACCAGAGGGGACTCCAGACGGGCCCCGGCGCGACCGCATTGACCCGGACGTGGGGAGCCTCGGCGCGGGCCAGACTTTTGGTGACACTCACCAGCGCGGTCTTGAGGGCGGCATAGTCGGCAGGAATGGTCTCCGGTTGGCGCGCGAGATCGGATGTGTTGTTGACGATCGAGCCGCGGCTTTCGCGCAATCGCGGCAGCAGTGCGCGCGTCATGCGGATATTGCTGAGAAAATTGACATCGAATGTGCGCTGCCAGTGAGCGTCCGTCAGGCCATCGAAAGGCTGTGCGTCGACGATACCGACGTTGTTGACCAGAACATCCAGCGTGCCATTTTCGCCCGAAAATACGTCGGCGATGCCCTTTTCGACACCTTGCGCCGTGGATAGATCGGCGACAGCGATGGTGACGCTCGCACCTGCCGCCGAAGCTGACGCTTCTGTCTCCCGCAGACCCGCTGCATTTATGTCGATGAGCCGCAGGTGTGCCCCTTCCCGCGCGAACGCGAGCGCCGTCGCCCGGCCTATGCCGCTTGCCGCACCCGTCACGAGCACGGTCTTTCCTTGCAATCCAGTATCCATGTGTCCCTCGAGCAATGGTTGGTCCGCGCTCCGCCTCGGCGCAGTGGAACGCCGGCTGTGCTGCTGTTGTCGAGCGCTTGCCGGATCTCCCCGTCAGGCCGCCTTGCCCGTCACGTCTTCGGTGCGAACTTCGTCGCAAACCGGATTGACCAGTTTTCCAAGGCCCTCGATCGAGACCTCGCACCTGTCGCCATCCTTCATCAGCAAGCGCGGGTTGCGTGCCCATCCGATGCCGGCAGGGGTGCCACTGACGATCAGATCGCCCGGTTCGAGAGTGATCGCCTCGCTGATCGTTTCGATGAGCGTCGCGACGTCGAAAAGCATGTCGTCCGTGCTCGCCGATTGGACGGTCGCACCGTTAAGGCGCGTCTCGAGCCTTAGTCCCTTGCCGCCGGCCGGCACTTCATCAGCCGTCACCAGTGCGGGTCCGAAACCGCCCGTGGAATCAAAGTTCTTGCCGACAGTCCATTGCGGCGACTTGAACTGATACTCACGGACCGACCCTTCGTTGAAGATCGAATAGCCGACCACATGGTCATGGGCGCGCGCCTTCGGGATGTGACGGCCGCCCCGCCCTATTACAACCACCATCTCGCCTTCGAAATCCAGGCTCGTCGAGGCAAGCGGCCGCACGATCGGCTGATTGTGGCCCACCAGCGTCGTGGCGAAGCGCGCGAACAGCGTTGGGTAGTCCGGCTGCTCATATGGCGACTCCTTGGTGTGATCGGCATAGTTCAGCCCAACACAGATGATCTTCGGCGGCCGCGCCAGCGGCGGAAGAAAGGTGACGACACCAGGATCGAATTCAAGGCCGTCGGCGAGCTGACGGCCGACGCGCAACAATTCCTCCGGGCCGCCAGCTATCAGCTGCACAAGGTCAACTGTGTGGTCGCAGTTGCCGGCGGTCACCCCGCGCAGTTGTCCTGCCCGTTCCACGCCCAACCCGCGTTGGCCGCCAAATTCGAAACTCACGAAGCGCATTATTCCTCACTCACAATGTGTCGCTAGGGTGTGGTGAGGATTTTCCAAAAAATAAGATATGTCAACAAAAAATCTATTTTTCTGTTGACCGTCTGATCAACCCAGGCATATTAGTCACATCGCGGGCTGGCTGAGGAGGAGCGGGCTTCTGCGTGACTAAGCGCCGGCTGCACGACGGCCAGCAACACAGTTTGGGAGGATTGACAATGAAGGCCCTTCGTTTTCATGCCGCGCGCGACCTGCGCCTGGAAGACATTGATCCGCCCGCCGATCCGAGGTCTGACGAGGTCATCGTCCAGGTCAGCCATTGCGGGATCTGCGGAACCGACATCCACGAATACCTGGACGGGCCGATATTCGTATCGACCGAGCCGCACCCGCTCACCGGGGCATCGGCGCCGCTCGTGCTTGGTCACGAGTTCTCCGGCAGGATCGCCTCGGTCGGGCAAAGCGTCAACCGCTTCGCCGGGGGCGACAGGGTCGCGATCCTTCCGCATCTCAACAGGCCGGGAGACTATTTCGTGCGCCGCGGAATGGGCCACATCAGCGATACCACGGCCTTGGTCGGCCTGTCCTCGGCCTATGGCGGCATGGGGGAATATGCGGTCCTCCCGCAAGACAATGTTGTGAAATTGCCCGACGAGGTGAGCGATGAGCAGGGAGCGCTTTTCGAGCCGATGGCTGTTGCTCTCAATGCGACCGATCGGGGTGGCGTCCATGCCGGCGACAGCGTACTGATCACCGGCGCCGGGCCGATTGGCGTCCTTGCGGCGATGGCCGCGAAAGCGGCCGGAGCGTCGAGAGTATTGGTATCCGAAGCCAGTCCGGCACGACGGCGCAGATTGCAGTCTCTCGGACTGGGCTACGAGATCCTTGATCCCACTTCAGCGGATTTTGTCGATGCCGTGCTGGGGTCGACCGAAGAAGGTCTCGGCGTCGATGTGGCGGTCGAATGCGCCGGCAACGAACGCGCCCTGGCCGACTGTATCCGGCTTGTGCGACGCGGCGGAACGATTGTCCAGGTGGGCATCTTCGTCAATCCTCCCCGCGTGGACATGCGGCTGCTGGTTTCCAAGGCCGTGACGCTGACGACGAGTTGGGGCTTTCCGATCACCATCGGCCCCCGCGTCGTTCAAATGATTGCCGCCGGACAGGTCCAACCCGAAAAGATCATCACCGGCCGGGTGACCATGGCTGACGCAATTGCCGGAGGCTTCGATGCGCTGGCCAGATCGGACCAGGACCATCTGAAGGTGCTGATCGCAGTCACAGCTTAGAGCCGGCAAGCAACGACTTTTCATTCGACAAAGGAGGAGGAACGATGGGCCGTCTCGAGGGCAAGGTTGTGCTTGTGACTGGCGCAGCACAGGGAATTGGTGCGGCGATCGGAAAGCTTTTCGCCGCGGAAGGGGCGGTGCTCTATCTGAGCGACGTACAGCCGTCATCGAAAGGAGATCTGCCGACTGCCGCCGAGCATCGGCGGCTGGACGTCTCGAAGGAAGATGATTGGCGCTCCGTCGTCTCGGAGATTGTCGATCGTAATGGTCGTCTGGACGTCTTGGTAAACAACGCCGGTATCGTCGAGCACTATGGCCAGATAGACGCCACCAGCACCGAAGCCTGGCACCGCGTCATCTCGGTCAACCAGACCGGAACCTTCTTCGGCATGCGCGAGGTCATCCCCGTGATGAAACGAAACGGCGGGGGTGCTATCGTGAATTTCTCGTCGATCTGGGGCACGGCGGGCGCCGCGGGGGCAGCGCCCTATCAGGCTGCGAAAGGCGCGGTGCGCACGCTGACCAAGAACGCAGCCATCAGCTACGCCAAGGACAACATTCGGGTGAACTCGGTCCATCCGGGCATCATCTGGACACCGCTCATCGAAGGCCAGAGCAAGGAGATGAACGACGGCATCATTGCCGTAACTCCGATGGGGCGAGCAGGCAGGCCCGAAGAGATCGCATTTGGCGTGCTCTATCTGGCGAGCGACGAGTCCTCCTTCGTGACCGGCTTGGAACTGAATATAGATGGCGGCTATCTGGCGCAGTGATCGGTAACTGCCTCCTAGACTGCGCCGACGTCCGCCCTATGGCAGCCCTCCAGCGAGCCACTTTGTCCAGCTTGCGATTGTGATCCCACCGGCCATGCCAGCACAGTCGGCAATCCAGTCGAATACATCAGGACCGCGCCCTATCAGTTGCGCACCCTGAACAACCTCAATCGCCACGCCCGAAAAAGCGAGGAGAACAATCAGCTTTGCCTTGTGTTGCGTCCAGCCGAGGCTTCCCAAGGCCGCTAAAACGGCGAATGCGGCGGCGTGGGTGAGCTTGCCGTGATGCGTGAAGGTCACGCCCAAATCCTGCAAGAGCCACTCCGGAAAAAGAGCAAGCAGGAGAACGCCGGCCAGCGCAGCAAGAAAAGCAATCCTTGCCGCGATTGGATATGAGCCTGCGCGCAACAATATAGGTCAGCCCTTCATCCGAAATCTGGAGGCCACCGTCAGCACGAGGTAGTCCAGAACTAAGGCAGATTTTCAATCTCCGCTCCCCGGCGCATCGGCCGAACAGATGAAGCGTCTGCGTGGCCGATGAGCAGCGAAGCGCTTCTGGCCGAATTGCCGAGCAAGGATCAGATGATGACATTACGCATGTCACGTGAACGCTTTTTTGCCGGATGTTTCTCGAAGCTGCCTGATCGAAATCCACCCAATCTCGGTCATTCCCGATTTATGGGTTCACGACCTAGTTCATTGGCCATACGATCATAAGCATCGGCACAGCAACGATGACGACGAGGAACGACAGCGGCAGTCCCAGACGTGGATAATCGCTGAAACGGTAGCCGCCCGGCCCCATGACAAGCGTGTTGCACTGGTGCCCTATCGGGGTGAGAAAATCGCAGCCGGCGCCAATGGCGACTGCCATCAGGAACGCTTCCGGCTTGTAGCCGAGATCGCCGGCAAATTCGGCGGCGATAGGCGCCATGACGAGAACGGTGGCGGCATTGTTGAGGAATGGCGTAACGGCCATCGCGGCGACAAGGATGAGCATCAGGGCGCCGGGCGCCGGCAGAATAGTCCCCAGTTTGGCAAGTTCGCCGGCAATCACTCCTGTCGCCCCTGTACTGCGTAGCGAATCGCTCACAGGAATGAGAACGGCGAGCATGAGGAGGATTGGACCGTCCAGCGATTGGTAGACCTCCCGGATCGGGATGACCTTGAAAAGCACCATCCCGACCGCGGCCGCAAAGAAAGCGACGGAGACCGGGAACAGTCCAAATGCAGTCGCCGCCATGGCGAGCGCCAAGATCGTTACCGGCACGATACCCTTGCGGACGCTACCGAGCAGGATAGCCCTTTCTGCCAGCGGCAGGCAGCCGAGTTCACGCAGTATCTCGGGTATCGCCGCAGCATTGCCCTGCAGCACGACGACGTCGCCGAGCCTTAGCTGGATTTCGGCCAGCCTGCGGTCAAGGCGCTCACCGTGGCGGCTGACAGCCAGGAGGTTGACATTGAAGCGATCGTAAAGGGCAAGGCGCTGGGCTGTCCAGCCAATCAAAGAGGAGCTTTCACCGATTACGGCTTCGATGGCGATCATCTCGCTGGTCGTGTCGTCACCACCGACCCTATCGCCCGTAACGCTGAGTTTACCCTGGGAGACAAGGCGATCCAGCGCCTCTGGGTCGCCCTCGAGGAGCAGAATGTCGTTCGCCTTGAGGACAACGTCGGGCAGCGGCGTCATCCGCATCGTCCGATTGCGCAGGATCGACGTCACGATAGCATCGCCGCCGGAAAGCTTCATGAGGTCTGCGACGGTTTTGCCGAGCACCGTGGAATCGCTGACAATTCGAGCCTCGGTCAGGTAATTCTTGATGTCGATGGCTTCATTCAGCGACCCGCCTAGCTTTTCGCGCACCGGTAACAGCCAGTAGAAAAACATCAGGAAGATCGTTCCGGCGGCCGCAAGGGCGGCTCCAACAGGGGTGAAGTCGAACATTGTGAAGGCGGTGCCGGTCAGCTCCTCCCGCACACGCGACACAACGATATTGGGAGATGTTCCCACCTGCGTCATGAGCCCACCGAGCAGCGACCCGAACGCCATAGGCATCAGGAATATCGAGGGTGAAACGCTTGACCGGCGCGCGAACTGGAAGGCGATCGGAATCATTATAGCGAGCGCACCGATATTCTTTACAAAGGCAGACAGGATCGTGACCATGATCACCAGCAGCGCCAGTTGCGACCGAACTCCCGATACGTTCGGAACAAAGCGCTTGATGGCGACTTCCATGATACCCGAGCGTGCTATGCCTGCGCTCACCAGCAAGGCGCTGCCGACAATGATCACGATATCGTCGCTGAACCCGCTAAAGGCTTCGTCAAAAGGCACAATACCAACCGCGAGTGCAAGCAACAGTGCCGCGGCTGCGATCAGATCATATCGATAACGACCCCATACGAACGCTGCCATCATCACGAAGATAATGGCGAACGACAGGATTTGCGGCGTGGTCATGTCTTCGGATGCTCCGCCGCTGCTACGGCTGACCAGAACGGCCAAACCGCCCTTTAGTTGCTTTGGCAGATCGCGGCGTTGCTGGCACGCTTACCCCTGACGATGATCGCCACCTCGTCGCCAATGTTCATGCCTGCGCCATATGGTGATTCCGACGCACCCGGCATCTTCGCCAGAGTTTAATATTAGCTATTACTAATTACTGTATCCGGGCAGTGGGGGTCTTCGGTTTCTACCGCAGATCGGGCTGCAATCCGATCGGCCCGCGTCCTCTGCCAGAGGCCCGGGCTTGTGGTGGCTCAGCAATATCCCGACATCGTTCAGCGTGGAATTGCAGGTATTCCCGAGACTGAGCGCACCGTTGCCGGCGGCCCGGCAGCCTATTGGGGGTGACCGGCCGGCCACCGGGCCTGACCGGCTTGCGCCGGCTTATGAAAAGATGCGCTCATGCTAATATAATTGCAACATCGAGATGCCGATGCACGCAGCGATCTGGCCTCCCGCGCCTAAAAAGCGCTAGCCAAGATGCCGTAGGTGATCGACGAGGGCGCGCAGCTTCGGCGCTACGTTGCGGCGGCTCGGATAATAGAGGTAGAAGCCGGCAAAGCGCGGGCAATAATCCTCGAGAACCGGCATCAGTTCGCCCCGGTCGATCGACGGCCGAAAGCTCTCTTCCATGCCGAAGGTGATGCCGGCGCCGGCGATGGCGAGCTTTATCATCAACGCCATGTCGTTGGTCGTGATCTCAGGCGCAACGGCGACGCTGAACTCCTTGCCGTTCTCAGCGAATTCCCAACGATAGGGCGCGACCTTCGGTGCGCGGCGCCAGCCAATGCAGCGATGGCCCGCGAGCTCGCTCGGATGCGAAGGCGCCCCAAACCGATCGCGATAGGCAGGCGCGCAGACGGCCAGCTGCCGCTCATCGCCGGCGACAGACACCGCGATCATGTCCTGCTCGATCACTTCGCCGAGCCTGACGCCGGCATCGTATCCCTCGGCGACGATATCGAATTCCTCGTCCGTTACGGTGATGTCGATCTGAACCTCCGGATTGGCTTCGGCAAAGGTCGCCAGGAACGGTCCTGAAAGAAAGCGCTCGGCGATGGATGAAACGGCGAGGCGCAACTGCCCGCGCGGACGCCCGCGCAGGTCCCCGGTGGTCTCCATTGCCGCGCGCATGTCGGCAATGGCCGGCGCTATCTCGGCGTAGAGGCGTTCGCCAGCCTCGGTCAGGCTGACGCTTCGCGTCGTGCGCCGGACAAGCGCAATACCGAGCGTCTCTTCCAGCCGCTTCATCGCCTGGCTCACCGCCGAGCGGGTGACGCCCATGCGGTCCGCAGCCGCGCGAAAGCTCCGCTCCTCGGCGATGAGGGCAAACACCGCAAGCGCATTCAGATCCGGCTGCATTGGTTAGCTGTACTTTCCACGCTGTGAAGGAATGGTCGGCTTATCGCAACAGTGAAACAGATCCATCTTCGTGGCAACCGCTGCATCGCGGTTCGCAAGGTCAACCAGACGCAAGATCAACCAGACGGAGACGAAACATGTCCCTCAACAAAGTTGTGCTCATCACCGGGGCTTCGAGCGGCATTGGCGCCGCCATCGGCCGGGAGCTTGGTGTTGCCGGAGCAAAAGTCATGCTCGGTGCGCGCCGAACCGATCGGCTGGACACGCTCGCGGAAGAGATCAGGGCAAAAGGCGGGGAGGCAATGACGCGCCGGCTGGACGTGACCGACCGTGCCGATGTCGCCGCGTTTGCCGAGGCGGCGCGCCAGGCCTGGGGACGCGTCGACGTGATCGTCAACAATGCCGGCGTCATGCCGTTGTCGCTGATGGTCTCGATGAAGATCGACGAGTGGGACCGAATGGTCGACGTCAACATCAAGGGCGTGCTCTACGGCATCGCCGCGGTGCTGCCGGAGATGACGGCCCGAGGCTCCGGCCACGTCGTCAACATTGCCTCGATCGGCGCGCTTTCGGTGTCGCCGACAGCCGCCGTCTATTGCGCAACCAAATATGCGGTCCGGGCGATCTCCGATGGCTTGCGGCAGGAGCACGACAACATCCGCGTCACCTGCATCCATCCCGGCGTGGTCGAGAGCGAGCTTGCCGACACGATCACCGATCCGGTGGCAGTGGAAGCGATGAAGACTTATCGCGCCATCGCGCTGCAGCCCGACGCGATCGGCCGTGCCGTGCGCTTCGCCATCGAACAGCCGGAGGATGTCGACGTGAACGAGATCGTCATCCGCCCGACAGCCAACACCTAAGGAGGCAACAATGGGTTTTCGTTTTCGCAACTCGTACTTCGCGATCGCCGTCGCGTTCCTGCTCGGCGCGGTCCCCCAAGCCGTCAAATCGCAGACGATGGAAGAGCGGCTGCAACGCGGCGATGCCGTCGTCAGGAGCCTGAACAATGGCGCTCCGCAGCCTACGCTGGAACGCATGAGACAGGAGTTTCCGTTCCTGGCTACAGCAACCCAGGGCTATGCGCTCGGCGACGTCTGGTCCCGTCCGGGGCTCGACAACCGCACACGCCAACTCGCCGCCGTTGCCGTATTCGCAGCCATGGATGAGGCCGCCTTCCTGAAGATTCATGCCGGCTATGCACTCAATATCGGCGTGTCCGAAGGCGAGCTGAAGGAAGTCATCTACATGGTGACGGTTCCGGCCGGATTCCTCCGCGCGATAAAAGCATCGCAAGCGCTCTCGGAGCTGTTCACTGAGCGTCGCGCCGCTTCCGCCAAACAACCCTGAGGCGCTGTCCCATGAAACAGGTTCCAATACTTGCCGCTGCCGTGCTTCTCGCTAGCGCGGCGGTCTTACCCATGCAGAAAGGTCTCGCCCAGATGAGTATCGAGCAAACCACATCTGCCCAGGTTTCGGAAGGCCACCCCTATGTCGGGATGTGGGTCACAGCCGATGGTCATATCCGCCACAACTTGCTTCCAAACGGTCGCTATGACGAAGCGCGCGGAAACCGCGAGAGCGCATACCAGGGACGATATGAGATCCGAGGAAATCACATCGACTACTGGGATGACACCGGCTTCACAGCCGATGGCGAATTTATTGACGGCGTACTGCACCACGCCGGCATGATCTTGTATCGGAAGAAGTAGTGGCCGGTGATGCTCGACGTTTCGTTAGCGGGCAGAGACTGCCGGCATGATTGAGATGCCGGGCGGCATGAAATACCGCCCGGCAGATCTCACCGCTTTTGGAAGCGGTGGGCGCGAGACTGGAGCAACGCCAGCCCGATCGACACCAGCACCGCCATCACGGCTGCATAGCCGATCAGCGGCCATGCGCTATCCCCATTCAACATCGTCACCGCCAACGTTCCGGCAGCGCCCACGATAAGGCTCTGAATGCAGAAATAGAAAGCGACGGCCGATCCGGCGATGTCATCGAATTCCGCAAGGGCGCCATTGGCCGTGACCGATGCGGTAAGGACGATGCCAACCGCCATCACCCACATCGGCACGATGAAACTGCCGAAGGACGGTGAGCCGAAAACCTGACCGAGACAGAGAAGAACCGCGCCGCACAGCAGCAAGGCCATGCCCCGTGCCACGCTTCCGGCAACGCCCCAGCTGACGACAAAGGCCTTTGCGAAGCGGGCTGCCACGATCATGACGCCCGCAACGGTGGCGAAGGCGATGCTGAACCGGAGCTCCGAATAACCGGCCCGATCGACAAGGACACGCGGCGCCGTCGAGAAAAACACGAAGAAGGTGCCCATAGCCGCGCTGAACGCTAATGTGTAGGTCCAGAACGACAGGCTGGCGAAGATCGGCAGCACCGACCGGCGGACGGCGGCTTGGCCTTCGGGCCGGGTTTCATGCCATCTGAACGCGGCGTTCAGTATGGCTGGTGCAGACAGCACCGCAAGAACGATGAAGATCGCCCGCCACCCAAAATTGTCCGCAATCAGCGCTCCCGCGACAGGGCCGAGCGCCGGCACGAAGGCCAGCATCGAACTGAACAGGCCATAGATGACGACGCCTTCCGGGCGATCGGCATAGACGTCCCGAACCGTAGCGAAAGTTGCGACCAGCGCCGCCGCGGCGCCGACGGCCTGCAGCAAACGAAAAGCGACGAAGAGCGTGGCAGTCGACGATGAGGCAACTCCCAGTGAAGCGGCAGCGAAAAGCACGGCGCCGGCGAGCAGCACCGGGCGCCGCCCGATACGATCCGAGATCGGCCCGAACACGACCTGCCCCACGCCAAGCATCACCATGTAGAGGCTCAGCGTCAGCTGGATCACGAGTGGGCTCGTGCTCAGCATTGCGAGCATCGCCGGAACGATGGGAAGATAGATATCCATCGCCAGAGAGGCGAGAACGTCAAAAGGTGCCATCAGCAGCAAGGCTGCCGACAGCGAATGGCCCCAGGCGGGGCGTGTGATGGTCATGACAATTATCCGCTCGAATAAGAGAAATCCGGCGGCGTCTGCTTGTCAGCATCGGCTGGGGTAAGTTCGACAGAGCGCCGCAACAACAAAGCGAGTTGTTGCGGCTTACCTGTCCGACGACTTTGCGGCTCCCATGCCGATGCTCCATGCGATAAAATGATTGAGCGAGCCCCTTACCCGACTACCCCCGGCTTTACAACGACGTTGCAGGGGACCTCGACGGAAGCCCTGCCCCGGGAATCCTGATAGAGAGGTGTCGGATATTGCCGCTGCACCATATGTCATCTGGTGCGAAGCCAAAAAGGGGCTCACCTTGCCTACCGAACCACGCTCTCCACGGCTTGCAGTGCTGATCGACGCAGACAATGCCTCGGCCAAGATCGCCGACGGGTTGTTCGAGGAAATCGCAAAGATCGGCGAGGCAAGCGTTCGTCGCATCTATGGCGATTTCTCCAGCACCCGTTCGAAGGCATGGGCCGATGTGCTGTCGAAGCACGCGATCATCCCGCAGCAGCAGTTCGCCTACACCACCGGCAAGAACGCATCCGACATCACGCTCGTCATCGACGCGATGGACCTTCTCCACAGCGGGCGGTTCGAAGGCTTCTGCCTGGTGTCGTCCGACAGCGATTTCACCCGACTTGCTGCTCGCATCAGGGAGCACGGCGTCGACGTTTATGGATTTGGCGAGCACAAGACACCGGAGAGTTTTCGGCAGGCATGCCGCCGGTTCGTATACACCGAGAACCTGCTTTCGACTGCGCCAGCCAACGCTCAGGACGCGGCGCCGACGAAATCTTTGCAGCCACCCAGCGCCGCGACGCCGATTATCACCAAGGTCATTTCACAGATGGAAACAGAGGATGGCTGGGTACCGCTCGGCATCGTAGGCAATCAGCTCGCCAATCTCGCATCGGACTTCGATCCGAGAACCTTCGGTTTCCGCAAGCTGAGCGATCTCGTGCGCAAGACGAATGCCTTTGAGATCGATCGCCCCGAGGGTGGAGCGGTGCGCATCAGGATCAAGCCGGCTGCGAGGAGCCGAGAAAAAGCAAAATCGGCCGCGTCGCGTTGAGCTCCACGAGGGGCAACTGTCCCGGTCCGATTGGCCTGGTCGGACCACTATTTCGCTGGCGCAAACTGCCGATTGGCGTATCATTTCCGTGGGAGAGGGTTCATGGCGGAGGAGGCCAATGAACATCGTTTCGAGAGTGCCTGTCGTTGACTTGACGGCCGAGGAACTTGTTTCATCTGCACTTTCAAAATTCCGCGCCGGCGACACCATATCGACCAGAGCCGCAATAGAAGCCATCCGCCGGGCAGGCCCAGCTTGTGACGACAGCGACGACCAACTCGTCGAGCTTATCGTCATGAGCGCAATTGGTAGGACCATGGGGGTCGTGTTCGACCACCGGTCCCGCTAATGCATGTCACCCAAAGCCCCGGCCTTCGGCTTAATTGCCTGGACTGGTGTGGTTACGCGGCAGGCTTCGAAACAGCGCCCTCGCCTGTTACACGTGACAGCCCGTCGGGTCGCAATGACGCCATGAAGGCCCTCGATATCGACAGCAGCCTCGCCGCCCGCAAGGAGTTTGCTCGCGATCTGAGCTACACCGGCGACATGAGCGACACTGCAACCATGAATGTATGGCTGCACGGTGCATTGATGAAAAAGCTTGCCGAAAATGGCGGCAAGATCCCAAGCGATCTGGCTGCCTAGTTCTGCCCTCCCTGACCTTCGGAATGGGCCAGACCAAAAAGTGCGAGCGCCACCCGATGTCATCGAGAGGGCCTCGCTCATCGTCTCTGGAACGAATACCCCGCTGCGCCGTTTTCTCGCTGGAGCCGAGGAGTGGCGTCAATGCGCGATGAACAATTCGACGTTCCCGTGACCATCGAGAGCGCACGGACCGGACGGCCCCTCTCTGTTACGAGGACGGTCCAGGCGGCCACGCTTCTGGTCGACAAATGGCCAGACGAAAATCGCGGGCCGAAATATCGCGCAGCCTTAAAAGCCATGATGGATGCGATGGAGCAGCGTCGGGCAGTCGGCAGTGCGCGGCGGGCGTTCACGGCTGCGGCCAAGGAAGCCCATCTGTTTGTGCGCGAAGGCCGGCGCTAAGGAACCTCACGAAATTTCCGTCGTTATGCTCCAGGCTCGAGACGAGGAGAACTGCTATGGCCGACGACAAGACCAAGACCGACAACCGCGATCGCTCGCAAGTGGCGGGCGATGAAGACTATGAGGTGAGGCATTTCGCCGAGGAAGCCGGCATCACTCCCGATCAGGCTCGCACGCTGATCAAGCGCCACGGCACCGATCGCAAGGTGCTGAACGAAATCGCACAGAGCATAAAGGCGTTGTGATGACTGGCAAAAAGGCCGCCATGGCCGATCGGAAGAAACGCGAACCGGACGACAAGGAAGCCCTGCGTCTCGCCGAAACCACCGATGTTTCGCCCAACCAAGCGAAGGATCTGATGCGCAAGCATGGCAAGGACAGCGCCAAGGTCGAGAAGGAAGCGAAGAACTTCAAGGCCGAAGGCTGAGCCACCGATTTGGCGGAGCGGCCGCCCACGACGTCGTGCGCCGCCACGCTTGGTTTGTCTGACGTTGCCGGCCGACCTGAGCGGTTTATCGGTTTTCTAACAAATTCGGCCTATTCCCGTTCTAATAACGGGAGCTGGGCTTTTGGCGCAAACAGGGAAAATCGACACGCGACGAGCCATTGCGCTGTCTATCGTCGTGCCGTGCTACAACGAAATCGGGGGGATCGCCGAGCTTTACCGGCGCGTCACGGCCGCTTGCCGTGAACAAGCGGGGCATTCCTACGAGATCGTCCTCGTCGTCGATGGAGCAACCGACGGTACGCGAGAGGCAATTTTCGAGCTCGCCAGACAGGACAGCCACGTCGTCGGATTGGATCTTGCCCGCAACTACGGCCACCAGATCGCGCTCAGCGCCGGCCTGGAGTTTTGCCGCGGCCAGCGCATTCTCATTCTCGATGCCGACCTTCAGGATCCGCCGGAATTGCTCGAAGCCATGATGGCAAAGATGGATGAGGGTTTCGACGTCGTCTATGGCCAGCGGCTGAGGCGGCAAGGCGAAGGCTGGTTCAAGCGCGCGACGGCGGCCGTGTTCTACCGTCTGCTCCGCAGGATGGTCGATGTCGACATGGCGCTCGATTCCGGGGACTTTCGCCTGATGAGCCGCCGGGCGCTCGATCATCTCAATGCGATGCCCGAGCGCTACCGCTTCATTCGCGGCATGGTGAGCTGGATCGGTTTGAAACAGGTGCCCTTTCCCTATGAACGGCACGAGCGCTTCGCCGGCGCCACGCACTATCCCCTGAAGAAGATGGTGCTTCTGGCAATGGACGCGATGACCAGCTTCTCGATCGTGCCACTGCGGTTTGCCTCGCATCTCGGCATGATCTTCGGTTTGCTCGGACTTGCCGCGCTCGGCTACACGCTGTTCTCATGGTTTGCCGGCAGCGTCTTGCCCGGCTGGACCAGCCTGGCAGCGATCGTCCTGATCCTTGGCAGTGTCCAGCTTCTGGTCCTCGGGATTTTCGGCGAGTATCTCGGGCGCATGTATATGGAGACCAAGCGGCGGCCTCTCTATCTCGTCAACGAGATCGCTGCCCACGATCCCGCCGCCGCGAAGCTGCCCGTCCACCAACTGCAGGAACTGGCTCGGGAAATGACAAAGGGAGCCGCGCGTGCTTCAGGCCGAGTTTGACCAGTTCGCGCAGGAATATCAGCAGCAGCACGCCGCAAGCATCCGGCTGAGCGGCGAAACGCCGGATTTCTTTGCGCAGTACAAGATCGACGACGTCGCGGCACGACTTGCTCGCTCCGGTGTGAAACCGCGGCGGATACTCGACTTTGGCGCCGGCGTCGGCAATTCGCTGGGACCCATGCGCGCCGCGTTTCCCGACAGCGAAATCACCTTGCTCGACCCGTCCTCGCAGTCGCTCGACATCGCCCACATGCGCTTTCCCGGCCAGGCTTATTTCAGGCACTTCGACGGCGAAACGATCCCTTATGCAGACGGCAGTTTCGATCTCGTCTTCGCCGCCTGTGTGTTCCATCACATCCCTGAAAACCTCCATGTCGGCCTGATCAAGGAGATCGAGCGCGTGCTGGCTGACGGCGGCAGCTTCTTTCTGTTCGAGCACAATCCCTGGAATCCGCTGACGACGCACGCAGTCCGAAGCTGTGCCTTCGATGAGAACGCGGTTCTGATCAACGGCCGCGACATGCGAGCGCGAGTAGCCGCAGCGGGCTTCTCCAGGGCCGATATCGTCTACCGGATTTTTTTCCCGCGCCTGTTCGCAAGGTTGCGGCCCCTGGAACGCTACTTGAGCGGGATTCCTGTGGGGGCTCAATATTTCGTGCATGCGCTCAAGCCTGCCGTCTGACCGACCGCCTTGCCCCTCGGATGAGTGACACGCCGAAACCTCTGATCAACCTGCCGCAAAGCGGCCTGGAGACATGATATGAACGTGGTGCAGGCGACCATGGTGGCGGCGTCGCCGGTCAATGACGCCCAGCGGTCGCGGTTGATGTTCTGCCTGCTCGTCGCGCCTCTCGTTGCGTTCGCGCTTTGCGCCCATGCTGCCGAAATCCTGCAGGACCCCGACTGCTGGTGGCAGGTCAAGGTGGGGCTCGACCTGCTGGCAAATCGTACGTTCCCGCTTGTCGACAGCTATTCCCATACCTTCGCCGGCCAGCCATGGATCGCCAAGGAATGGCTTGGGCAGATTCTCCTCGCATCTGCCTACACCGTAGGCGGCTGGAACGGCGTGGCAACGCTGATCATCGCCACCATCGCGCTGACGATGTCGCTGCTGTCATGGCATCTCAGCACCTGGCTGAGACCGATCGCAGCGGTCGGACTGGCCCTGTTCGCGGCGGCCATGATCTCCCCCATTTACACCGCACGTCCCCACATCTTCACCTTGCCCATTATCGTGATCTGGGCGGCAACGCTTTTCCGCGCGGCGCGCAATGAGCAAGCACCGCCTCTCTGGCTGCTTAGCCTGCTCGTGCTATGGGCTAATCTCCACGCGACCTTTACTGTGGGCTTCGTCATTGCGGCTTTCGCCGGCCTCGATCTCCTTGCGCGAACCCGCCTATCCAACCCCGTGCTCCTCGCCAAATGGGTTGCTTTCGGACTGCTTTGCCCGCTGGTCAGCCTGATCAATCCCTATGGCGTCAAGGCCATCCTCGCCACATTCACAGTCGCCTACGGCAATGAAGCGGTTCCCCTGATCACCGAGTGGCGACCCTTCGATGTCTCGGATCAACCGCTCCAGGAAGTGGGTATCCTGCTGTTCGTTTTCGCGCTGCTTGTGTCGAGACTTCGCATCGGCTGGGCCAAGGCTCTGTTCATCATCTTTGCCTTGCATATCTACCTCACCCATTTGCGCTTCATGTATCTGTTCTTCCTGCTGGTGCCGATCGTGATTGCGGCCGAGATAGGAGAGCAATATCCAGCACTTTCCCTGGCGAAATGGATGGCGGACAAGCGCGACGGGTTGGAACGGTTTTTCGCCAAATGGTTTTACCAGATCTGCGGCGCGGCCGGCGTTCTGGTGATGGGCGTGGTAGCCATGCTCACCAGCGCCTATCAGGTCGAGCCAAGCCAGAAGACTTCCGCCAGGGACGCGCTTGCATTCGCCGAAAGTCATCATCTGTCAGGCAACGTCCTGAATTCTTACAATTTCGGCGGCACCTTGATCTTCCACGGCTACAAGACATTCATAGACGGTCGGACGGATCAGCTCTTTCTCGACGGCTTCACGAAGACCGACACCGAAATGGGCCGCAGCGGCGGCAAGCCGATCCTCGCGGCACAGCTCAACAAATATGCGATCGATTGGGCGCTGCTGAGCGCGGACGACAGCCGCATTCCCTTCTTCGACGAGCTGGAATGGAAACGGGCATATTCCGATAAATACGCCGTGATCTACGTGCCTGGCGCCTGATTTCGGCAGCTTTGTTGCTAGCACACGACTTTGAAACGCCATGCCGGCGTTGAGATCGCGACAGTAAAATCCTTATAGGAATTTTATTTCTTTCCTGTCCGCGACGTCTCGAACCTTTATGGCTTTTTGATCCATATTTACCGCGAAACACACGTCACGGTCACTGCTTGCTGCGGTGACCGTGTGTTTTCACGTGATTTCCGCCCAGCCATTCGCAGGCGAAACGAATAAAACGAAGATAAGGAACATCCGCGATGGACGTCATCGTTCTTGGAATCGGGGTTTTGTTTTTTGCCCTGTTCTTCGCCTACATCAAAATTTGCGACAGTCTCTAGGCGGAAGGATCGCAAAAATGCTTGTCGACTATATCCTTGGTGGCGGCGTGACCTTGTTTCTTCTCGCCTACCTGACTTACGCCCTCGTTCGCCCAGAACGCTTCTGACAGCAACTGGCGCCAGGCACGGAAAGCTATGTCAATGACTCTCTACGGATGGCTACAGATCCTCGTCTACTGCGGCATCGTCGTTTTGCTTGTGAAGCCGCTCGGCGGCTACATGTATCGCGTTTTCAGCGGCGACCGCACATTCCTCTCGCCG
The DNA here is from genome assembly GCF_040319125.1 of Mesorhizobium sp. M0938. Taxonomy (NCBI): domain Bacteria; kingdom Pseudomonadati; phylum Pseudomonadota; class Alphaproteobacteria; order Hyphomicrobiales; family Phyllobacteriaceae; genus Mesorhizobium; species Mesorhizobium sp. M0938. The sequence continues at coordinate 82,841 of NZ_JAMYNS010000011.1, forward strand.
ATTCTGGGCCCCGTCGAGCGGAGCCTTTATCGCATCTCGGGAACCAGCGAGCGCGAGGAGCAGCACTGGACCTCCTATGCGGCGGCCTTGCTGTTCTTCAACCTGGCCGGCTTCCTGGTGCTTTACTTCCTGCAACGGCTGCAAGGCAGCCTGCCTTACAATCCCGCCGGCATGACCGCCGTCGAACCCGGGCTCGCCTTCAACGCCGCCGCCAGCTTCATGACCAACACCAACTGGCAGAACTATGGCGGCGAAAGCACGATGTCCTATCTCGTGCAGATGGCCGGCCTCACCGTGCAGAACTTCCTGTCGGCGGCAACCGGTATCGCCGTCGCGATCGCGCTGATCCGCGGCTTCACCAAGGCTTCCGGCAAATCGATCGGCAATTTCTGGGTCGACATGACCCGGTCCACCCTTTACCTGCTGTTGCCGCTCTGCATCGTGCTGACGCTGGTCTATGTCTATCTCGGCGTGCCGCAAACGCTCGGCGCCTATATCAACGCAACGACGCTCGAAGGCGCGCAGCAGACGATCGCAGTCGGGCCAGCCGCCTCGCAGATCGCCATCAAGATGCTCGGCACCAATGGCGGCGGCTTCTTCAACGCCAATGCCGCGCATCCGTTTGAAAATCCCGACGCGATCTCGAACCTGATCCAAATGGTTTCGATCTTCGCCATCGGTGCGGCGCTAACCAACGTCTTCGGCCGCATGAACGACAACCAGCGCCAGGGTTGGGCGATCCTGACCGCGATGGGCGTCCTGTTCATCGCTGGTGTCGCCGTCTGCTACTGGGCGGAAGCATCGGGCAATCCGCTGGTTCACGCGCTGGGCATTGACGGCGGCAATATGGAAGGCAAGGAAACGCGTTTCGGCATTGCTTTGTCGGCGCTGTTTGCGGTCATCACCACGGCCGCGTCCTGCGGCGCCGTCAATGCCATGCATGACAGCTTCACCGCGCTTGGCGGCATGATCCCGATCATCAACATGCAACTCGGCGAGGTCATAGTGGGCGGCGTCGGAGCCGGTCTCTACGGCATCCTGATGTACATCGTGATCGCCGTCTTCGTCGCCGGACTGATGGTCGGACGCACGCCCGAATATCTCGGCAAGAAGATCGAGGCCAAGGAGATCAAGATGGCAATGCTGGCCATTCTCTGCCTGCCGCTGGCGATGCTGGTCTTCACCGCCATCGCGGTAGTGCTGCCGACAGGCGTCGCCTCCATGGCCAATGCCGGCCCGCACGGCTTCTCCGAGGTTCTCTATGCCTACACCTCGGCTGCCGCCAACAACGGCTCGGCCTTTGGCGGCCTGACCGGCAATACGCCCTGGTACAACATCACGCTAGGCATCGGCATGCTGATGGGCCGCTTCCTGGTCATCATCCCGGCTTTGGCAATTGCCGGTTCGCTGGTCGCCAAGAAGACTGTGCCCGCCTCTGCCGGCACCTTCCCGACCGACGGGACGTTGTTCGTCGGGCTGCTGGTCGGCGTCATCCTGATCGTTGGCGGCCTCACATTCTTCCCGGCTCTGGCGGTTGGGCCGATCATCGAGCACCTGGCTGGCATCCACGGGCAGACATTCTGAAAACCGCCCCGCCTTGGATCCCCCACCTTGGATCCCCCACTTTTGGATCCCCCACTTTTGGATCAATGTCATGTCCTGGTTCGAACCCATACGTCGCAAGTTTCGCCATCGGGAAGATCAGAAGGGCGAGGCAAACCCTCCGCCTTTCCCGACCCTGTCCACCTTCTTCGGCATTGCGGCAGTCATGTTCGTGATCTGGTTGCTGGCCTCCGGGCTTCCGCATCTGCTTTCGGCATACGATCGATCGGTGCCATCCAACAACATCGACACTGGAGCCACTAAATGAGCCAGTCCAAATCGGCTGTAATCATGGATGCCCGCATCCTGCTGCCTGCCATCGGCGGCGCCTTCAGGAAACTGAACCCGCGCACCTTGATGCGGAATCCGGTGATGTTCGTCGTCGCCGTCGTCTCGGCACTCACCACTGTCCTGTTTGCCAAGGATCTTGTCACTGGCGGCGGCGATCTCGGCTTCTCGCTGCAGATCATCATCTGGCTGTGGTTCACCGTGCTTTTCGCCAACTTCGCCGAAGCGGTCGCCGAAGGCCGAGGCAAGGCGCAGGCCGATTCGCTGCGCAAGGCGCGCACCGAAACCCAGGCCAAGCTATTGACCGGCGACGACCGCAGCAAGTTCAAGCTGGTGCCGGGCACAGGCCTGAAGGTCGGCGACGTGGTGCTCGTCGAGGCCGGCGACATCATCCCGTCGGACGGCGAGGTGATCGAAGGCGTCGCCTCGGTCAACGAGGCGGCGATAACAGGCGAATCCGCTCCGGTCATCCGCGAATCCGGCGGCGACCGTTCGGCGGTGACCGGCGGCACGCAGGTGCTGTCCGACTGGATCCGCGTACGCATCACCGCCGCATCCGGCCACACGTTCCTCGACCGCATGATCTCGCTGGTCGAAGGCGCGGAACGTCAGAAGACGCCCAACGAGATCGCGCTCAATATCCTGCTCGTCGGCATGACGCTGATCTTCGTGCTGGCAACGGCGACGATCCCGAGCTTCGCCTCCTATTCGGGCGGCTACATCTCGGTGACCGTCCTGGTCGCCCTGTTCGTGACCTTGATCCCGACGACGATCGGCGCGCTGCTTTCGGCCATCGGCATCGCCGGCATGGATCGCCTGGTGCGCTTCAACGTGCTGGCCATGTCGGGCCGCGCCGTCGAGGCGGCGGGCGATGTCGACACGCTGCTGCTTGACAAGACCGGCACGATCACGCTCGGCAATCGCCAGGCGACGGCATTCCGCCCGGTCAAGGGCGTCACCGAGCAGGAGCTGGCCGACGCGGCGCAGCTTGCCTCGCTTGCCGATGAAACGCCTGAAGGCCGCTCGATCGTCGTGCTGGCCAAGGAGAAATACGCCATCCGCGCCCGCGACATGGCAACACTGCATGCCACTTTCGTGCCTTTCACCGCGCAAACCCGCATGAGTGGCGTCGACATCGATGGCTCGTCGGTCCGCAAGGGCGCCGTCGAATCGGTGCTCGCCCACGTCAATCAGTCGACCGTCGCCACCCATGCTACGCGCCCCAGCAGCGGCACCGTCCTCGACCTGCAGGCAATCGCCGACGACATCGCCAAATCCGGCGGCACGCCGCTGGCGGTCGAGCGCGACGGACGCCTGCTCGGCGTCGTCCATCTCAAGGACATCGTCAAGGGCGGCATCAGGGAACGGTTCGCCGAACTGCGCAAGATGGGCATCCGAACGGTGATGATCACCGGCGACAATCCGATGACGGCGGCGGCGATCGCAGCGGAAGCCGGCGTCGACGACTTCCTTGCCCAGGCGACGCCCGAGGACAAACTGAAGCTGATCCGCGACGAACAGGCCAAGGGCAAGCTCGTCGCCATGTGCGGCGACGGCACCAATGATGCGCCCGCCCTTGCCCAGGCCGATGTCGGCGTTGCCATGAACACCGGCACGGTCGCTGCGCGCGAAGCCGGCAACATGGTCGACCTCGATAGCGATCCGACCAAGCTGATCGAGATCGTTGAAATCGGCAAGGCGCTGCTGATGACGCGCGGCTCGTTGACGACCTTCTCGATCGCCAACGACGTGGCCAAGTACTTCGCCATCATCCCGGCCATCTTCGCCGTCTTCTACATCGCGCCGGGGCAGACATCAGGCCCGCTGCAGGCCCTCAACATCATGCATCTGGCAACGCCGCAGAGCGCCATTCTCTCGGCCATCATCTTCAACGCGCTGATCATCATCGCGCTGATCCCGCTGTCGCTGAGAGGCGTCAAATATCGCGCGATCGGCGCCGGGGCGCTGCTCAGCCGGAACCTTCTTGTCTACGGCCTCGGCGGTATCGTCGTCCCCTTCGTCGGCATCAAGGCGATCGACATGGCCATCACCGCGCTTGGCCTCGCATAAGGAATTACGTCCATGCTCAAGCAAATCAGACCCGCGATCATCATGATCGTTTTCTTCACCGTGCTAACCGGCCTGATCTACCCGATCGGCATGACCGGCATTGCTCAGGCTGTGTTCCCGCGACAGGCCAATGGCAGTCTGATCGAGAAAGACGGCAAGGTCATCGGCTCCGAACTGATCGGCCAGACCTTCGCCGGCGACCGCTATTTCCATGGCCGCCCATCGGCCGCCGGCGACGGCTACAATGCCAGCGCATCGAGCGGTTCGAATCTCGGTCCGACCAATCCCAAGCTGATCGACCGCATCAAGGGCGATGCCGACAGGCTGAAGGCGGAAAATCCGGACCAGCCGGTGCCGATGGATCTGGTCACGAGTTCAGGCAGCGGCCTCGATCCGCATATCAGCCCCGAAGCCGCCTATTTCCAGGTCGCCAGGGTGGCCAAGGCCAGGGGGATAGCCGGAATCAAATCCCTGGTCGACAGCCATGTCGAGAACCGCGAGCTCGGTTTCATGGGAGAGCCGGTGGTCAATGTTCTGGCGCTCAACCTGGCGCTTGACGAGGCCACCAAGCAATGAATGGCTGGCCGGGGATCGACACCACCTCCGGCGCCATTCATGATCGATTCTGATGCCGGACGACAGCCGCAACGAAACCAGACCATCACCCGACGCACTGCTTGATCATGCGGAACGGGAGGCGCGCGGTCGCCTTCGGATATTTCTGGGCGCGGCGCCCGGTGTCGGCAAGACCTACGAGATGCTGATGTCGGGCCGTGCAAGATTGGCCGACGGGATTGACGTCGTGATTGGCGTTGTCGAAACGCACGGCCGCAAGGAAACCCAAGCGCTGGTCGACGGCTATGAGGTGATTCCGCGTCGCCAGGTCGACTACAAAGGGCGCATCCTCGAGGAGATGGATATCGATGCCATTCTGGCCCGGCGCCCGGCGCTGGTCCTCGTCGACGAGCTCGCCCATACCAACGCGCCGGGCAGCCGCCATCCCAAGCGTTATCTCGACGTCCAGGAAATCCTGACGCACGGCATCGACGTCTATACGACGCTCAACATCCAGCATGTCGAAAGCCTGAACGACGTCGTCGCCCAGATCACGCGCGTCAGGGTGCGTGAGACGGTTCCAGACTCCATCATCGACCATGCCGACGACATCGAGATCATCGATCTCACGCCCGACGACCTGATCAAGCGGCTCGAGGAAGGCAAGGTCTATTTCCCGCATACCGCCCAGCGCGCCATCGAGAACTATTTCTCGCCGGGCAACCTAACGGCGCTTAGGGAACTGGCGCTGCGCCGCACTGCCCAGCGCGTCGACGAACAGTTGCTGATCCACATGCAGGCCCACGCGATACCCGGGCCCTGGGCGGCCAGCGAACGTGTCTTGGTCTGGGTCGACGAGGATCCGCGCAGCGCGTCCCTAGTGCGCTATGCTCGCCGCCAGGCCGAGCGACTTCGCGCATCATGGCTGGCGCTCTACGTCGAAACGCCGCGTTCCCTGTCCGAACAGGATCGCGACAGGCTTGCGTCAACGCTTCGCCTCGCCGAACAACTGGGTGGCGTCGCCGTCACCATACCCGGTCAAGACGTCGCCGCCGACATACTGCGCTACGCGGCGGCAAACAACGTCACCCACATCATAACAGGCAAGCCGCGCAAGCCGCGCTGGCGGCAGTTGTTCGACGGCTCCGTCACCTATGATCTGATACGCGACGCCGGCAAGATCAGCGTTCACGTCGTCTCCGGCGACGACCAAGCACAAGTCCAGCCGGCACGAGGTGTCACCTCGGCGCGAGCGGCGCGCCTCGACGTCAAGCCCTATTTGATCGTCACCGCTTACGTTGTCGCGGGGTTGCTTTTCGGGCTGCTGTTGTCGCGCGTGCTCGACGTGCGCAACATCGCTCTTGTCTTCCTGATGGGAGTGCTGGTGTCCGCCGTCACGGCGGGCCTGTGGCCGGCGATATTCGCTTCCGTTCTCAGCGCCATGGCCTTCAACTTCTTCTTTCTCGATCCGCTGTACACCTTGAACATCAGCGACCCGGAAAGCGTCGTCGCGCTCGGCTTCTTCTTCTGCGTGGCAGTCATTGCCAGCAATCTGACGGCGCGGGTGCAGCGCCAGGCCGTGGCGGCACAGTCCCGCGCCCGCACAACCGAGGATCTATATCTGTTCTCGAAGAAGCTGGCCGGAACAGGCACGCTCGACGACGTTCTCTGGGCGACCGCCTTCCAGATCGCCTCGATGCTGAAGCTGCGTGTGGTGCTGCTTCTGCCTGAAAACGGCACGATTACGGTCAAGGCCGGCTATCCGCCCGACGACACCCTGGCCGAAGCCGACATCGCCGCGGCACTCTGGGCCTGGGAGCACAACCGCGCTGCGGGACGCGGCGCCGACACGCTGCCCGGAGCAAGACGCCTGTATCTGCCGCTGCGGACCGGGCGCACCGCCGTCGGCGTCGTCGGCCTCGACAACGACAAGCAAGGACCGCTGCTGACGCCCGAGCAGCAGCGGCTGCTCGATGCCCTCACCGACCAGGCGGCGGTGGCCATCGAACGCATCCAGCTTGTCGCCGACGTCGACCGGGCCAAGCTTGCTGCGGAGGCGGACCGCCTGCGCTCGGCGCTGCTAACCTCGATTTCCCACGACCTGAAAACGCCGCTTGCAGCGATCATGGGCGCCGCCGGCACGCTCAGGGAATTCGCGCCGGCACTTCCCGAACCGGATCGTGCGGACCTGCTGTCGACCGTGCTCGACGAATCGGAACGGCTGAACCGCTTCATCGCCAATCTGCTCGACATGACCAAGATCGAATCCGGGGCGATGGAGCCGAACTACGCCTTCCACTATGTCGGCGATATTGTCGGTTCCGCGCTGCACCGAGCCAGGAAAATCATCGGCGAACATAAGACCGACATAGATATTCCGGCCGACCTGCCAATGCTGAGGCTTGACCCCGTTCTGTTTGAGCAGGTGCTGTTCAACCTCCTCGACAACGCGGCGAAGTATGCGCCGCCTGGTTCCACGATCCGCCTGCAGGGCTGGCTCGACAACGGCTTCGTCACCCTGCAGATCATGGACGAGGGTCCGGGCATTCCGCCGGCCGATCTGGAGCGCGTTTTCGACACGTTCTACCGGGTGCGCAAAGGCGATCAGGTCCGTGCCGGCACCGGGCTTGGACTTTCGATCTGCCGCGGCTTCATCGAGGCGATGGGCGGGATGATTTCGGCGGCCAACAGGACCGACCGTTCTGGTGCGGTTTTTACCATCAGAATGCCGGTGCCGACGGAATTGCCGACTGTGGACGACCCCAACGGCGATGACCAAGATGTGGGCGCTCCCGACATGGATAGCTTGCCATGACCAATCTGGACGTCAAGATATTGGTCGTCGATGACGAGCCGCCGATCCGCAAGCTGCTTCGCGTCGGCCTTGGCAGCCAGGGCTATGCGATCAGTGAGGCGCCCAACGCCAAAACCGCGATCGAACTCATGGAGACTGAAAAGCCGGACCTGGTCCTGCTCGATCTCGGCCTGCCCGGCATGGGCGGCCACGAATTGCTGCGCAAGTGGCGGGATGACGGCTTCGACATTCCCGTGGTCATCCTTTCCAGCCGCACCGATGAGGCCGGCATCGTCTCGGCACTTGAACTCGGCGCCGACGACTATGTCACCAAGCCGTTCGGCATGAACGAGCTTGTCGCGCGCATCCGCGTGGCGCTTCGCCACAAATTTCAGCAACAGGGCGAGAAGCCGGTTTTCCATACTGGCGATCTCACGGTCGATCTGGTGAAGCGCATCGTCACCGTCGAGGGCAGGGAGATAAAGCTCTCGCCGAAGGAATATGACATCCTGCGTATCCTGGTGCAGCATGCGGGCAAGGTTCTCACCCACCATTTCCTGCTGAAACAGGTCTGGGGCGATTCGACCGATGTGCAATATCTCAGGGTCTATGTGCGGCAGCTCAGGCAAAAGATCGAGAAGACGCCCGACCAGCCGCGTTACATCACCACCGAAACCGGCGTTGGATACCGTCTGCGCGAAGTGGATTGAATATAATCCGGAGGAACTGGAGTCAGTCTGCCGAGAGTTCCGCGGTTCGGGCAAGCGCGCCGCTGAAGCCGGTCAACGAGATGGGGAAGCTGATCGGCTGGCCCGTATCGACCGCGACCGCGTTGATCTTCAAAATGGTGGCGACCTTGAGCAGCGGCGTGATTTTCGCGTCGAATGTCCACAGCCCGGCGTCGACGGGCATTCAGTTCGGCAGCTCAACCCGCCAATTCCGCTTCGGCGAGGCTTTAACCATGGCATCACCAGACAAACGCCCTATATGATTGGAGGCTCAGTTTCGCGCGGGAATGGATAGATGTCGACGCTTCGCCTATCGACGATCTTCATGTCGGCAATGCTGGCAACAGCAATGCTGTCGGGCGCTGCTGTCTCGGCGCAGAACGTCACTCCCGCCAACCGCAACGCGCTGGTCCTGCCAGGCGAATTGCAGATGCTGGAGAACAGGCTGCGGCGGCAGCAATATCAGCAGCAGCAACAGCAGTTCCGTGCCCAGGATCGCGAGGTCGCGCCGCAACGGCCAGATGTGCAGCAGATGCGGCCTACGTGCCAGTTGCGGCGCTCGGGCAGCCGCTTTATCAGCACCTGCCGCTGATGAGCCGGTACTTTTCATTTATTAGCCGACTTAGAGACTTGAACACCGCTCTACTTGAAGTAGCATCGAAGGCGGTTTTGATTTCGCAACGTGCCTTTGTGCTTGGGCACTGCCCTGATTGGATCATCGGGCCTGATTGGAACATCGGGAATGGCAGCCACCAAGAAGAAGGTCGTACGCAAGGCAAGGAAGGGGGAGCGGGTCCGTCAGGTCGCGGCTATTCCTTTTCGGCTGAGCGAGCATGGGGACGTTGAGGTGATGCTGGTCACCTCGATATCGACAAGGCGCTTTATCGTGCCCAAAGGCTGGCCGATGAAGGGCAAGAGTGGACGCAAGGCAGCCACGATCGAAGCGCGGGAAGAAGCCGGCGTCCTCGGCAAGACGCTGAAGCAGTCGGCCGGCACCTATTCCTACTGGAAGCGGCTGACGAACCGCTTCGTCCGCGTCGACGTCACCGTCTATCTGCTGGCGGTGACGGAGGAGCTGGCCAACTGGCAGGAAGCCAAAAGACGGAAGCGGGCATGGCTGACGCCGGAAGACGCAGCAGTGCTTATCGACGAGCCCGAGCTTTCAACGCTGCTGAAGAACTTGAAGGTTTCCCAACCTGCGCTCGCTAGCGAGCTTGAACCAGGGCCTCATTTGGAATCGTCGTCTCCCTGAGGAAAAGGCCGCACCGGTGTGCCGGTATAGGCCCACAACCATTCGCGCGGCAGCGGCCCCTTGTTGCGGTCGCTCTGCTGCGACTGCTCCCACGCATGCGCCAGGATGCCCACGGAGCGCGACAGCACGAAAAGGCCGCGTGTCAGCGGCGGCGGAAAGCCGAGCTCGCCATAGATGACGGCGGTGGCGCCGTCGATGTTGAGCGGGATCTTCTTGCCCTTGCGCCGAGCCACCTCGTCCTCGACAGCCTCGGCGATGTCGGCGAAACGTCCGCTGACGACGCCGCGCGCGGCAAAATCGCGGGTTAGCTCGATGAGGCGCGGCGCCCGCGGGTCGACCGGGTGGAAGCGGTGCCCGAACCCCGGCACATAGGATTTTTCCTCGGCGAAAAAACGATCGAGCCGCGTCGCTACGGCATCGGCGAGCGCCGCCCCTGCGTCCAATGCCGCGGCGATCTCACCGTAGAAGGTAAGCGCCTGCTCGCCGGCGCCGCCATGCACATCGCCGAGCACGTTGATGGCCGAGGCCATGGCGCTGTTGATGCCGACGCCGCAGGTGGCGGCCATGCGGGCGATGGCGATCGACGGCGCCTGCGGGCCGTGGTCGACGGCCGCACCGAGCGCGATGCCGAACAGCGCCGCCTGCTCCTCGCCAGGCAGTTCGCCGCGCAGCATCAGCCAGATTATCGCCGGAAAGCTGACGCGGCCGATCAGGTCCTGGATCTCATAGCCGCGTAGGCGGATCACGCCGGGGCGCATTTCGATGATATCGGTCTGCCACCATTCCTCGCCACGCTCGCGGCCGGTTTTTTTCCCAACGTTGCTCATGGTCTCGTGTCGCTCATGCCTGCGCTCTCTTTTTTGCCCGGGGCGGCAGGCTGGCGAATACCTCGTCCATATGTTCGCCCAATCTTGGCGGCGGCTTGGTCGGCAAGGGTGCTGCGCCATCGACCATGAACCCGCCGCGCACGACGGTCAGCGGCCGGTCGATGTTCGGCATGCCATCGAAACGGGTGGTCATGTCGCGCCCGATCACTTGCTGCTCGGCCAGCACCTGCGGGATCGTCAGCACCCTGCCCGCCGGCACGCCTGCCCGATTGAGCGTCTCCTCCCAGGTCGCGGCCGAGCCACTCGCCAGGGCGTCCTCGATCAGCGCCTTCAAGGCGATGCGATTGCGCTTGCGCGTTTCGCGCTCTGCAAAGCGCGGGTCCGACGCCAGGCCGGGCAGCCCGATCAGCCGGCAAAGCGTGACGAACTGCTCCTGCTTGTTGGCGGCGATGTTGAGCAGACCGTCGCCGGTGCGAAACGATCCGGAAGGTGCAGCCGTCATGTTCTCATTACCCATCGGCTGCGGCTCGACATCAGCAGTCAGATAGTTGGAAACCGGCCAACCCAGCGCAGAAAGCGTGGATTCGAGCATCGACACGTCGAGGAAAGCGCCCTCGCCTGTCGTCTTCTGCTTCACAAGTGCCGCAGCGATGGCAAACGCCCCGACCAGCCCACCCAGCGTGTCGGCGACGGGATAGCCGACACGCAGCGGCGCGGTCTCCGGCGTGCCGGTGATGCTCATGATTCCGGAAAGGCCTTGGATGATCTGGTCGTAGGCCGGATTGTCGCGCATCGGCCCGGTTTGGCCGAAGCCCGAAATCGCGCAATAGACAAGGCTGGGGCGGACCTCTTTCAGCCTCTTATAGCCGAGCCCCAGCCGGCCCATCACCCCCGGCCGAAAATTCTCGACCAGCGCGTCGGCGGAGGCGACCAGATCGAGGAAGCGTTCGCGATCGGCCTCTTTTTTGAGATCGAGCACCACCGATCGTTTGCCGGCGTTCTGCGCCAGGAACGAAGCGCCCATCCCAGCGCTGTTGAGTTCCGGCGAGCCGCCGAGCTGGCGCGCCAGATCACCACCCTGCGGCGCTTCGACCTTGATCACGTCGGCCCCGAGCAACCCCAACTGATAGGCGCAATAAGGGCCAGCCAGGACATTGGTCAGGTCGAGGACGCGGATACCGGACAGCAGATCGGTCATGATGTCACAAACAGGTCAGGCATCGCCCGGCACATGCTCCGGCCCACGCGTGCGCCTGCGCTCGATGTAGGTCCAGATATGCGGCCCAATCAGCCCGATGAACGCCAGCGTCAGCAGCGTCAGCGACAGCGGATGCTTGTAGAACACCGACCAGTCGCCGTTCGAGATGGTCATCGCCCGGCGAAACTGCGTTTCGGCAAGCGGCCAGAGAATCATGCCGATGATGACCGGCGCCGTCGGAAAATCGAAGCGCCGCATCAGGAATCCGGCCCCGCCGAGTAGATAAAGTATGACGAGGTCGGTCGGCGACTGCGAAATGCCGTAAGTGCCGACCGTGGCGAACACCAGGATGCCGGCATAGAGCTGCGGTGCCGGGATTTTCAGCAGCCGCACCCACAGACCGATCAGCGGCAGGTTGAGGATGACGAGGATGATATTGGCGATGAACAGGCTGGCGATCAGCCCCCAGACCAGATTGGCCTGCGTCATGAACAGCATCGGCCCGGGATTGATGCCATAGCTCTGGAAGGCCGACAGCATGATCGCGGCCGTCGCCGAGGTCGGCAGGCCGAGCGTCAGCATCGGCACCAGCACGCCGGCGGCCGACGCGTTGTTGGCGGCCTCGGGACCGGCAACGCCTTCGATGGCGCCGACCGTGCCGAACTCCTCCTTGTGTTTGGAGAGCTTCTTCTCGATCGCATAGGACAGGAAGGTCGGGATCTCGGCGCCGCCGGCCGGCAGGGCGCCGATCGGGAAGCCGAGCAGGGCACCGCGCAGCCAGGCCTTCCACGAGCGTGCCCATTCGGCCGCCGTCATGTAGAGCGATCCCCTCAGCGGCACGATCTCATCCTTGCCGGCATAGCGGCGCGAGGCCATGTACAGCGTCTCGCCGACCGCAAAGAGGCCGACAGCAACGACGATCACGTCGACGCCGTCGAGCAATTGGCTCATGCCGAAGGTGAAGCGCGGCTGGCCGGTCTGCAGGTCGACGCCGATCAGGCCGATGACGAAGCCGACGAACAGGCTGGTGAGGCCGCGCACCGACGACGAGCCGAGCACCGCCGAAACCGTGATGAAGGCCAGCACCATCAGCGAAAAATATTCGGCCGGGCCGAAAGACAGCGCGAATTTGACCACGACCGGTGCCAGGAAGGCGACCCCCAATGTGCCGAGCGTGCCGGCGACGAAGGAACCGATCGCCGAGGTGGCAAGTGCAGCGCCGCCACGTCCGGAACGGGCCATTCTGTTGCCTTCCAGCGCCGTGACGATGGTAGCACTTTCGCCCGGCGTATTGAGCAGGATCGATGTCGTTGAACCGCCATACATCGCGCCGTAATAGATGCCGGCAAACAGGATGAAGGACGCTTCCGGCGCCACTTGATAGGTGATCGGCAAAAGCAGCGCGATGGTCAGCGCAGGTCCGAGGCCGGGCAGCACGCCGATCGCTGTCCCCAGCGTCGTGCCGAGCAGGCACCACATGAGGTTGACCGGCGTAAAAGCGACCGAAAATCCATGCGCGAGATGGCCAAGCGTTTCCATGGTTTCAGGCCCTCAACATACGGATAATCGAATCGAGGACCGTGTTCAGCTGGTTCTCGACGATGCCGGCGCCGATATTGACGCCGAGCGCCCTGGCGAAGCCGAAATAGGCGGCAAGCGCCAGGACCAGGCCGAGCAGCACGTCACGCAGCGGATGTCTGCTGCCGAAACCATGGCAGATGAGAACGAACATGACCACCGAGGCCGCGGTGAAGCCAAGCGGTTGGATCAGCACAAGATTCGCGACCAATCCAGTGGAGACGATACCCATCGCCTTCCAGTCGGTCGGCGTTTCCCTTTCTTCCTCCGGCTGCCAGCCGCCTCGCAGGGCGGCGACGATCAGCAGGAGGGAAAGGACTATCATGCCGACCATGGTGATGTAGGGGAAGACGGTCGGGCCGACCTTGGAGTAGAGAGGCGACACCGGAATCGACAGTGTCTGCCACGCCACGGCGCCGGCGCAGGCGAGAAGCCCGATGCCGATCAGCAATTCGGGCACTGCAAGGCGCGGCCGCTCCGCCTGCTGGTCGCTGGTGCTCATGATCGTCCTCCCTCAAAGCCGGTTCCCGCAGCCGGCCTCATCGCAGTTTCACCCGCGCTGGATCGTATGTCCATGCGGCTGGCGATCATCGGAAAGGGGTGGCGCAGGCCACCCCTTCCTAGGGTATCAGGCAAGGCCGAGATCCTTGAGGATGGCCGTGATCCGGGTCGTGTCTTCGGCGAGAAATTTTGCATAGTCATCGCCGGTGAGCAGGATTTGGGTCCAATTGCGGTTTTTGCATTCGGTGGCCCAGGCATCGCTTTTGGCCATGGTCTCGACCAGCGTGACCATCGCCGCCTTGTCGGCGTCCGAAACGCCCGGCGGTGCAAAGACGCCGCGCCAGTTGAACAGTTCGACATCAATGCCGGCTTCCTTCAGCGTCGGCGCGTCGATGCCTTCCTGGCGCTTGTCCGAGGAAATGGCGAGCAGCCGAAGCGCGCCTGCCTTGACCTGTTCTGAGAACTCGCCAAAGCCGGAGATGCCGGCCGCGACCTGATTGCCGAGCAGCGCCGACAGCGCCTCGCCGCCGCCGGCGAACGGCACGTAGGAGAGATTGGCTGCCGGAACACCGGCCGTCTTCGCGATAAGACCGAACAATATGTGGTCCGAACCGCCGGCCGAACCGCCGGCCACCGGGACCTTGGTCGGATCGGCTTTGAGGGCCGCGACGAAATCCGCCGCTGTCTTGAACGGCGAGGCCGCCGGCACCACAAGCGCCTCGAACTCGCCGGTGAGGCGGGCGATCGGCGTGACTTCAGTGAGATTGTTGGCCGATTTGTTAGCGATGATGGCGCCAACCATGACCATGCCGGCCACCATCAGCGAATTGCCCTTGCCGTTCCATTGGCTGATGAACTGCGGCAGGCCGACTGTGCCGCCGGCGCCGCCGACATTGGTGATCTGAGAACCGGAGATCAGTTTCTCGCTGCGCAGCACCTGGTCCATCGTGCGCGCGGTCTGGTCCCAGCCGCCGCCGGGCGCAGCAGGCACGAAGATCTGAATCTGCGGCGCATCCTGCGCGAATGCGGGCGAGAGATGCAACGCTGCGAAACCGGCTGCGCCGGCAGCAGCGGTGCTCATTAGAAATCTGCGTCTGTTCAGCATGGGATTCCTCCAATCACGACACCTCCTCTGGTGCCTGCTAGCAACGTAGCCTGAATTCAGACCCGCTCGACAAAAATTCATGCAGTCTTTGCATCGTTCTGTCAACAGGAACGCCATTCTACTAGACAGAACTATCCGCATGCGGCACATTGTTTCGATCGGCGCTTTCTGTCCAACGGAGAACGGAACGACGTGGTCAAGCAGATGGCCGTGACACAACCCAAGCCTGCCTCGACCGACGGTGTTGCAGCGCTGGATCGTGCGATCGCCATCCTCGATGCTTTCGCCACCGCTGATCGATCGCTCAGCCTGGCCGAAATCGCGGCACGAACCGGACTCTACAAGAGCACCATCCTGAGGCTGGCGAACTCATTATTGCGCGGGCAGCTGCTGGAGCGCCTCGATGACGGCCGCTACCGTGTCGGCCCTGCCGCCTTCCGATTGGGCGCCCTGTACCAGCGTTCGGTCGTGGCGATCGATATCCTGCTGCCGATCATGCGCGACCTGGCCGACCGAAGCTGGGAAAGTGTCGCTTTCTATGTCCGCTCGGGCGACGTGCGTACCTGTCTCTACCGCGTAGAGTCCAAGCATGCCATCCGCTACACCATACGGGAAGGCGACGTGCTGCCCTTGCTGGCCGGTTCGGGCGGCCGCGTGCTTGCGGCGTTTTCAGGTCAGCAGGGAGAGCCTTACGAGACGATCCGCGAAACCTATCACTGTTTGTCGGTCGGCGATCGCGACCCCGAGACGGCGGGCGTCTCGGCACCGGTGTTCGGGCCGGGGCAGACCCTGCTCGGTGCATTGACGCTGTCCGGCCCGAGCACACGCGTCGACGCGGCCTTTCTCCAGCGCATGAAAAATCCGCTGATCGAGGCGGCCGCGCGTGCCACCCGCGCTTTCGGCCAAGACGCCTCGATGCTCGAACAGACGGCTCGTAAAGCCGGTACCGAAACGGAAGGTTCAGAAAACCTCGATTCGGCCTGACCAGAACGGCAGCCAGAACGACGGGATGACAGGAAGCACCCTCAAGGCAGCCGTTCCAGCAGGATCGTGGCGGTGTCGTGGTAAGTGGTTCGCAGCACTTCCTTGTAACCACATTTTGCCGCGACGTTCCGCGAACCGGTGTTTTCCGGATCGATGATGCAGACGGTCCTTGCGCGCCCGAATGCTTCGTCGCCCCAGGCGAGAACCCTTCCGACGACCTCGCTGGCGAAACCCATTCCGTGGGCAGCCGGGATGAGTGCCCAACCAGCTTCCGGAACGCCTTCGATTGACGGCACCATATCGCGCTTCAGGTCGTGAAAGCCGGCCTCGCCGATGAAGCGGCCGGATGCCTTATCCTCGATCGCCCAGAAGCCGTAGCCTAGCAGCGACCACAAGCCCGAATGGCGCAAGAAGCGCATCCAGCTTTCCTCTCGCGTCCGCGGCTTGCCGCCGATGAAGCGGGTGACGGCCGGATCGGCCCACATGGCGCCATAGGCGTCGAAATCATCGAGCCGATGCGGCCGCAGCACGGTGCGCGGCGTTTCGATGACGGGAGCGACGAGCGCCTGCGGATTACCCATGTGTCATGCCTCGGTTGCGGTTGCCTGTGTGCCCAGTGCTCGGTGGTTTTGGGGACAGCGATATGCGACAGAGATCCAAATTGTCTGCACCAGACAAGAGCCAAAGCCTGTGCAGATCATCTTCCAGCCCAATGTGAATCCTGTCCAGCGATGCTACTTTTCACCAGCAGCTGATTCAGCGTCCGCTGTGCCGTCCAACGGAGGGAAAAGGGCATGGATACCACCGACCTTCTGCTTGCCATCTTTCATCATCTGCTGGTGTTTTCACTGGCAGGCATCATCGGCGCCGAATTTGTCCTGATCCGCGGCGATCTGCCCGCCGCGACGCTCCGGCGGCTTGTCGGCATCGACCGCCATTACGGCATCATCGCCATGTTGATCGTCATCATCGGTATCGCCCGCGTCATCTACGGCCTGAAGGGCTGGGAATTCTACGTCTACAACTGGGTGTTCTGGGCAAAGATGGCAGCCTTCGTCATGGTCGGCCTGCTGTCGATCATCCCGACCGTCCGCTTCGGCTCCTGGAGCAGCCAGGCCTCGGCCAGCCCCGGTTTTCAGGTGCCGGCCGCGCAACTCGCGTCGGTTCGAACTTATGTTCGCGCCGAGGCGTCGATCTTCCTGCTGATCCCGGTCTTCGCGGCGGCGATGGCGCGCGGTTACGGCTACTGAATTTCGCCTACCGGTTCGAGCGGCGCAATCTCGACCAGCGGCGCCGGCACATCATTCGTCTTTTCGTCAGCCTTGCAGATATCGGCGATGACGCAGAGCGGACAATCCGGCTTGCGCGCCTTGCAGACATAGCGCCCATGCAGGATCAGCCAGTGATGGGCGTGGCGCATATATTCGTCCGGAATGATCCTCAACAGCCCCTGCTCGACCTGTTCCGGCGTCTTGCCGGGCGCCAGCCCGAGCCGGTTGCCGATGCGGAAAATGTGTGTGTCGACCGCCATCGTATGCTGGCCGAAGGCCATGTTGAGCACGACATTGGCGGTCTTGCGTCCGACGCCCGGCAGCTTGACCAGTTGATCGCGGTCATCAGGCACTTCGCCGCCATGATCGCGGATCAGCGCTTCCGACAGCGCGATGACGTTCTTGGCCTTGTTGCGCCAAAGCCCGATGGTACGGATATAGTCGCCGACCTTGGCCTCGCCGAGCGCCAGCATCTTTTGCGGCGTGTCGGCCACCTTGAACAGCGCCCGGGTCGCCTTGTTGACGCCGACATCGGTCGCCTGTGCCGAAAGCACCACTGCCACCAGCAGCGTGAAGGCGTTGATATGTTCGAGTTCGCCCTTCGGCTCGGGCCGCTGAACGGAAAACCGTCGGAAAATCTCGTGCACCTCGGCCGGGCTGTAGAGCGACCGCACCGGCCGGGCACGCGGCTTGGCAGTTGAGCCGTCGCGTCGGCCGCGGGGGAGGTCGTTTTTGGGTGTGGAGGAATTTTTGGACTTGGGGTTCGCCATCCCCTTCCTATAATATCCCGCCATGAGCGATACAAACGCCTCATTTCAGGCTGACGAGCCATTCTTCGAGGCGTTGCTGACGCCACATCGGTCGCTGGGCAAGACCGGCTTTGCCATCCTGATGGGCGCTCTGCTGTTCGGCTCGTTGGTGACCGGAGCGTTTTTCCTGTCGCGTGGCGCCTGGCCGGTGTTCGGCTTCCTCGGTCTCGACGTCATCGCCGTCTACATCGCCTTTCGCGCCAACTATCGTGCCGCCCGCGCCCGCGAGGAGGTGTCGGTCTCGCGCACCAGTCTCGACATCCGCAAGACGGCGCCGTCAGGTAAATTGGAAGCGCATCGCTTCAACCCGTTCTGGGCGCGTTTTTCGGTCGCCCGCCACGCCGAGATCGGCATCACCAGGATGGCGGTTGAAGCGCAAGGCCAGAATGTGCCGATCGGCGGCTTCCTTAATCCAGACGACCGCGAGAGCTTTGCCACCGCTTTTTCAAGGGCACTGGCGACTGCGAAGGCGCGCTAGATGTGAGCGAACCGCCTCGTCCGCGAAATGATCTTTCAGCAGCGATTGAGGCAACCGGCTCTCCGGTGCCTTGCGATGGACGGTGATCAGCGGCACCGCCTCCTCCTTGGTGGGATGCACCTTTCGCCACCCTCCTTCGTCGAAGCTAATTCTATCTGGGTACATACCGTCAGAAGGCAGGTTTCGGGTGGTGATCGGCGCCGCGAAGGACGATATTCCAGGTCAAGGAGACAGTCCCATGAACGCACAGACCGCTATTCTGAAGAAAGACATCACGCCCGAAGGCGGTGACTACGAAGTTGTTCGGCGCGCGATCGAGAAGATCAGCCTTGACTACCGTGACCAGCCGTCGCTCGAAATACTGGCCGAGGAGGTTGGCGAGACGCCGACCGGGCTGCAGAAGCTGTTCACCCGCTGGGCCGGCCTGTCGCCCAAGGCCTTCTTGCAGGCCGTCACGCTCGACCACGCGCGCAAACTGCTCGATTCCGGCATGCCGCTGCTCGAGGCTTCTTTCGAGGTCGGCATGTCAGGCCCTGGCCGGTTGCATGACCTCTTCGTCACCCATGAAGCGATGTCGCCGGGCGACTACAAGACGCGCGGCGCCGGACTGACGATCCGCTACGGCTATCACATCTCGCCTTTCGGCATCGCCCTGATCATGGTCACTGATCGTGGCCTTGCCGGCCTCGCCTTCAGCGATGCCGGCGGCGAGCGTGCGGCCTTCGCCGACATGTCCAGCCGCTGGCCGAACGCAGACTATGTCGAGGACATGGCCGCGACGGCGCCTTATGCCGCACGAATCTTCGATCCGGCGTTGTGGCGCGCCGACCAGCCGTTGCGCGTCGTCATGATCGGCACCGATTTCCAGGTCCGCGTCTGGGAAGCCCTGCTGCGCATCCCGATGGGCAAAGCCTGCACCTATTCCTCGATCGCCGCCCGCATCGGCGCACCGAGCGCCAGCCGGGCGGTGGGTGCCGCAGTCGGCGCCAATCCGATGTCGTTCGTGGTGCCGTGTCACCGGGCTCTCGGCAAGTCCGGCGCGCTCACCGGTTACCATTGGGGCCTGACTCGCAAACGCGCCATCCTTGGCTGGGAAGCGGGACAGGTCGCGCCTTGAAATAGTTCACAGCGTGCGCTGATACCCAATGGACCTTGCGACACCGGCGAGACGCTTTCGCCGGTGTTTTTCGTTAATCCGCGAAATGACCGTTCGCTCTGGCAAGCAACCGCCTTCCGGGCTAGCTTCCCGCCCATCAGCAGGAGGCCTTCCTTGATTATCGTTGTCGGCTCGATCAATCTCGACCTTATCGCCAATGTCGACCGCTTGCCCGCACCGGGCGAGACGGTGCGCGGCTCCGGCTTTACCACCGCTCCCGGCGGCAAGGGCGCCAACCAGGCGCTGGCTGCCGCGCGCGCCGGCGCCAAGGTGCGCATGGTCGGCGCGGTCGGCAAGGACAACTTCGCCACCGAAGCGCTGGCGCTGCTGCGGGACGGCAAGATCGACCTGTCCGGTGTCGGTGAAACCTTCGCCTCGACCGGCACGGCATTGATCATGGTCGCCGACGACGGCGAGAACGTCATTGCCGTGGTGCCGGGTGCCAATGATTCGGTTGTGACGGGCGACCTTTCCAAGGCTTTCATGAAAAAGGGCGATGTCGTGCTCTTGCAGCAGGAGATCCCGCTGCAGACCGTCGATGCCGCACTGGACGCGGCAGGGGCGGCAGGCGCGATCACCGTGCTCAACACGGCACCGTTCCGCGCAGAGGCGGCCGCTTTCCTCGGCAAGGCCGACCATGTCGTCGCCAACGAAACGGAATTCGACCTCTATGGCGAGGCGCTGTCGCTGAGCGGTCGCGATCGCCCGGCACGAATGCGCGACTACGCCGGCAAGACCGGCCGCACAATCGTCGTCACGCTCGGCGGTGACGGCGTCCTGGCTGCCACGCCAGCCGATCTTCTGATGGTTCCGGCGCTGAAGATCACCCCTGTCGACACGGTCGGCGCCGGCGACACGTTTTGCGGGTATTTCGCCGCCGGACTGTCATCCGGCCTGCCGCTCGATCAGGCGCTCGCCCGCGCCGCCGCTGCCGGCTCGCTCGCCTGCCTGAAGCCCGGTGCCCAGCCGGCGATCCCGCTGGCCAGAGAAGTCGACGCGGCGCTACAAAAATCCGCCAGCTAGGTAGAGCCCATGCGTCCTGCCACGAAACACGCCGTGCCGCCTGCCGGTGACATCTGCCGCCTGTCCGCCGTGGACCTTGCCGGCGCGATCCGGCGCCGTCAGCTTTCCGTACGCGAGGTGGTGACGGCATTCCTCGACCGGATCGACGCAGTGAACCCGCTGGTCAACGCTATCGTCTCGCTGCGCGGCCGTGCCGACATCTTGCACGAGGCTGACCAGGCAGACGCGCATCTGGCGCATGCGGGGGACGCCGGCCTCCTGTTCGGCCTGCCGATCGCCATCAAGGATCTCGCGCAGACCAAGGGCCTCAGGACCAGCTTCGGCTCGCCAATCTTCGCCGATTTCGTTCCCCAAGAGGATGATTTTTTCGTCGAACGCGTCCGGAAGGCCGGCGCCATTATCATCGGCAAGACCAACGTTCCCGAATTCGGGCTTGGCTCCAACACCTACAACACCGTGTTCGGCCCGACGCTCAACGCGTTCGACCCGGCCTTGACCGCCGGCGGATCGAGCGGCGGCGCTGCCGTCGCACTGGCGCTCCACATGCTTCCTGTCGCCGATGGCAGCGATTTTGGCGGCTCGCTGCGCAACCCGGCCGCCTACAACAATGTCTATGGCTTTCGTCCGTCGCAGGGACTCGTCCCGGCCGGCCCCGAGCTTGACGTCTTTCACGCACAAATGGGCGTCGAAGGACCGATGGGCCGCAGCGTGCGCGACATGGCGTTGCTGCTCGACGAGCAAGCCGGCTACGATCCCCGCGCGCCGCTGTCGCATCACAAGCATGGTTCGTTTCTGCAAGGGCTGCAAACCCCGGCGACTGGCGGGCGCATTGCCTGGCTCGGCGATCTCGGTGGCCATCTGCCGGTGGAACCCGGCATTCTTGATCTTTGCGAGGCCGCTCTCGGCCGATTCGCTGACATATCCTTTCAGGCCGAAGCGCTGGTGCCGGATTTCGACTTCGAAGCGCTGTGGCAGGCCTTTGTGACGCTGCGCCAGGCGAGCAGCGGTTGTGCGCTCAAGGCGCATTACGACGATCCCTTGAAACGCAGACTTCTGAAGCCGGAAGCCGTGTGGGAGGTGGAACATGCGCTGCGCCTCACGGCGCCGCAGATCCACGTCGCCACGGTGAGGCGCTCGTCCTGGCATCGACTGCTGCTGTCGCTCTTCGACCGTTTCGATCTCGTCGCGCTGCCGACCGCGCAGGTCTTCCCGTTCGAGGTCTCCACCCACTGGCCGACGCAAGTAGCCGGGCGTGCCATGGACAGCTATCACCGCTGGATGCAGGTTTCAGCGTTCGCCACGCTGGGCGGCTGCCCGGCGGTCAATGTCCCGGCGGGCTTCGATAACAGAGGCAGGCCGATGGGCATGCAATTGATCGGGCAGCCGCGCGGCGACATGACCGTGCTGAAAGCGGCGGCGGCTTATGAGACGACACTGCCGTGGCAGGCCGGAGCCTAAATCCAGATCAAGGCTGCCAACGACATAGGCTGCCGGCTTGCACCGGCGTTGCTGTCATGCATTGATCACGGTCGGCCGCGTCGCAAGCCGCCTACTGTCGAGGAAAACCATGTCGCTGGAACTCTACGCTACCTATGTCGTTGCCTGCATCGTCATCATCCTGGTGCCTGGACCGACGGTCACGCTGATCATCGCCAACAGCATCCGCCATGGCTCCCGCGCCGGCCTCGCCAACGTCGCCGGCACGCAGGCCGGGCTGGCGATCATGATCGCCATTGTCGGCATCGGATTGACTTCGCTGATCGCGGGAATGGGCCATTGGTTCGAATGGGTCAGACTGATCGGCGCTGCCTATCTGATCTGGATGGGCGTGCAGATGTTCCGCTCCAAGGGCAAGCTGAATGCCGACGGGTCGGCGAAAACACCGCGCGGCGGTTTTTTTCTGCAGGGCCTGCTGGTAGCGGTCAGCAATCCCAAGACGCTGGTGTTTTTCGGCGCCTTCTTTCCGCAGTTCATCGCCCCTGAAGGCAATTACGCGCTGCAGATCGGCGTCATGGGTCTCACCGCCATGATCTTCGCCGCCGTGTCGGATTCGACCTACGCGCTCGCCGCCGGCCGCGCCGGGCGCCTGCTCTCGGCCAGCCGCGTCAAGCTGCTGTCGCGGATCAGCGGCAGTTTCCTGGTCGGCGGCGGGTTGTGGCTGGCGTTTTCAAAGGCGAAGTGAGCCCTTCCCTCGCCCCCGTTTACGGGGGAGAGGGTGGTCACGCAGCGACCGGGTGAGGGCCGCTCCAAGGTTGCAAGCAAAAATACCGACGGGTGCGCTGCCCTCATCCCCCTGCCGGGACATTCTCCCTGTGAACGGGGTAGAAGGGAGCTTTCACAGCCGCCCCAGCCTTTCCAGCAAGAGCGCGAAAAACGCATCATGGTCGATGTCGCGCATCACCATGGCGTTCTTCGGCCGCTTGGTCACGCCCCACCAGTCGATCACGGTCATGCCCATGGTGAGCTCCGAGGCGGTTTCCACGGTGACGTTGCAGTTGCGGCCGCTGAACAGCTCCGGCTTCAACAGATAAGCGATGACGCAGGGGTCGTGCAGCGGTCCGCCATCGGTGCCGTATTTCTCCTCGTCGAAGCGCTCGAAGAACTCCAGCATCTCCGCCGTGGCCGTGGCGACCCTGGTGCCGAGCTTGCGGAAGGCTTGGGTGCGCTTGGCCGTGGTCAGCGCCTTGTGGGTAACGTCGAGCGGCATCATGACGATCGGAATGCCTGATTTGAACACGACATTGGCAGCATGCGGGTCGACATAGATGTTGAATTCGGCGGTCGGCGTGACATTGCCGCCTTCGAAGAAGCCGCCGCCCATCAGCACGATTTCCTTGATGCGCGGCGCGATCTTCGGCTCGCGGATCAGCGCCAGCGCAATGTTGGTGAGCGGTCCGAGCGCGCAGAGCGTGATCGTGCCGCGCTCTTCCTTCATCAGCGTCTCGACGATGAAATCGACCGCGTACTGGTCCTGCAGTTTCATTGTTGGTTCGGGCAATTGCGGTCCGTTGAGGCCGGTCTCGCCATGCACTTCCTCGGCGGTAACCAGTTCACGCGCCAGCGGCCGGATGGCGCCGGCATAGACCTTGATGTCTGGCCTGCCGGCCAGTTCGCAGATCTTGCGTGCATTCTTTTCGGTCAGCCTCAGCGGCACGTTGCCGGCGACGGCGGTCATGCCGACGATTTCCAGCTCGGCGCTGCCAAGCGCCAGCAATATGGCGACGGCATCATCCTGGCCGGGATCCGTGTCGATGATGATCTTGCGGGATTGGGGCATTTCAATTCCTTGTTTGGGTAGTCTTTTTGGGCGGGGCTTTTGACGGCTTGAACTTGACCGCGCGGCGGACCATATCAAGACCATCGGGAAAAATGCCATCCGGGTTTTTCCACTTTATGTCGCTCTTGAGAGGACAGTGTAACATGAGCCGAATGACGCCCTTTTCCAGCCCGCTTCTCCTGGGCTTCGACGCGATGGAAAAGACCCTGGAGCGTCTGGCGAAGTCGGGTGACAGTTACCCTCCCTACAACATCGAGCGCCTCAGCGGCGCCGACGGCAAGGCCGAAAGGCTGCGCATCACGCTAGCCGTCGCCGGTTTCGCCGAAAGCGATCTCGATGTGACCACGGAGGAGAACCAGTTGGTCGTGCGCGGCCGTCAGAACGACGACACCGAGCGCGAATTTCTTCATCGCGGCATCGCCGCGCGCCAGTTCCAGCGCTGTTTCGTGCTGGCCGACGGCATGCGGGTGATCGCGGCGGAGCTGAAGAACGGCCTTTTGTCGATCGATCTCGATCGGCCCGAGTCCGAACGGCTGGTACGGAAAATAAACATATCGGTGAAAGACTGATCTTCACCACTGCATCGGCCGGAAAATCGGAGCCGATTTTCCGAAAGCACGATGCAGCAGACTTAAAGAGTTAGAGCGTCCTTTGTGCGTCCAATTGGACTTACGGCGCTCTAATGGCTCTCATGCGGGGCGGCCTTGAGCGGCGTCCTCGCGCCAAGGAGGCTTGAAATGACCAGAACTGACGAAAATCTCATCATGACCAGCGGCGAATTCGCCCATCTCGGCGAAGGCTCGGTTGCCTATCTCAGGAAAGTGTCGAGCGACGATCTGCGCGGCCGTTTCCCGGGCCTCGGCGAAATCGCGCCCGGCCTGGAACTTTGGGCCCTGTTTGCCGCCAATGGCCAGCCGATCCTGCTTTCTGACGCCCGTGACCGGGCGCTGGCAGGTGCCCTGGAAAACGATCTTACACCGGTCGCCATCCACTAATTACGGCACAGTGATCTGGTTAGAAACGGACAGGGCCGCTCGCGGCGGCCCTTGAACGGATCTGATCAAAAAAGCTCAGGCCGCGTGCGAGGCCTGCGTGTCCGATAAAAGCGCGTGGATCGCTGCGGCGTCGCGGGTGCCTCTGATCTTGGCCACCGTGTCGGCGTCGCGCAGCACCCGCGCGATGCGCGACAGTGCCTTGAGATGGTCGGCGCCGGCGCCTTCGGGCGCCAAAAGGAGGAACACAAGGTCGACCGGCTGGTCGTCCAGCGCCTCGAAATCGACCGGCGTCTCCAGCCGGGCGAAAACGCCGGCGATCCGCTTCACCCCCGCCAGCTTGCCATGCGGAATGGCGATGCCGTTACCGACACCGGTCGAGCCCAGCCGTTCACGCTGCAAGATGGTGTCGAACACCTCCCGTTCCGGAATGCCGGAAATCGCCGCCGCCCTTTCGGACAGCATTTGCAGCAGTTGCTTCTTGGAGTTCGCCTTCAACGCCGGCAAGATCGCCGGAACGTTGATAAGATCGCTCAGATCCATACTTGAAATCCCTTGTTCGCCTGCCGTCGCCAGCCCTCGCTCACGCGTGCGGCTGGTTCCTTATCCCAGTGCGGCCTTGGCCGTCATCTCTGTGCGACCTGGGTCGTCATCCCTGCGCGACCTTGGTCGTAGACGGATCGATCCAGCCGATATTTCCGTCCGGCCGGCGATAGACGATGTTGAGATGCTCGTTTCCGGCATTGCGGAAGACGAGGACCGGGCTGTCCTTGGCATCGAGTTCGATCACGGCTGATGCCACCGACATGGTCCGCAGCGTCATGGTTGATTCGGCGACGATGGCCGGCGCAAAATTCTCCGGTATGTCCTCATCGTCGTCGGCAAGCGGCGCCATCACCGTATAAGCGATGTCGGTTGGTTCGCCATTGGCGTTGCCTGAATTGTGCGACTTCAGCCGACGCTTGTAGCGCCGAAGGCGGGTTTCAAAGCGATCCGCCGCGGCCTCGAAAGCAAGCGTCGGATCCTGGGCTTCGCCGGTCGCCTGCAGCGAAGCGCCGGAATCCAGCCTGATCATGCAATCGGCCGTGTAGCGCGACCCCGATTTGACGACGACGATTTGCCCTGAAAAGCCCCGATCGAAATATTTGCCGATCACTTCTCCGACACGGTCGTTGATGCGCGTACGGAACGCATCGCCGATATCCATGTGTTTTCCTGATATGCGCAGTGTCATCTGAAAACTGACCTTCCTTGCTCAGGCTTCAAACTGTCCCGAGTTTATACCCGTGGTCTGTGCGCACAAGCTTTGCGGCGTCACTTGCGCCGATTTTAAATCCGAACTTTCCGGTTGATCACAAGCCGCCTTCTTGACCGTCCCGTGGCCAACGTCGTGACGGACCATCCGCATGCGGGCAGTAGCCCGTCTCATGCGGGCGGGCTTCTAGCCACTTCATCGCGGCTTGTCAATGAAGCGCGAAAGCTGTGGAAATTCCGCCTGAGATCAACGCCCGGCGCTGGCCAAAGCGCGTTTTTCACGCCGCCGCTGCACCGACGAGGGAATATTCATGCCCTCCCGATACTTGGCGACCGTGCGCCTGGCGATGTCAACGCCACTTTCCCGCAACATATCCACAATGGCGTCGTCGGAAAGCACGTCGACAGGTTTCTCCTCGTCGATCAACTGCTTGATGCGGTCGCGCACCGCCTCCGACGAATGCGCGTCGCCGCCACCCGACGACGCGATCGAGGCTGTGAAGAAATAGCGCAGTTCGAACACGCCGCGCGGCGTCAGCATGTATTTGTTGGCGGTGACCCGGCTGACGGTCGATTCGTGCATGCCGATCGCATCGGCCACCGTGCGCAGATTGAGCGGCTTCAGCTGTCGCACGCCGTGGACGAGGAAAGCGTCCTGCTGGCGCACGATCTCCGAGGCGACCTTAAGAATGGTCTTCGCCCGCTGGTCGAGGCTGCGCGTCAGCCAGTTGGCGTTTTGCAGGCACTCCGCCAGAAAATCCTTTTCCGTCTGGTTCTTCGCATGCGGTGAAACCTGGGCAAAATAGATATGGTCGACCAGCACGCGCGGCAGCGTTTCGGAGTTGAGTTCGACCACCCAGCTCCCGTCATTGGCTGCCCGCACTTCGACATCGGCGACGATCGCGTCGCTGGCGCCGCCCGAAAACGCCATCCCCGGGCGTGGATCGAGCGCACGGATCTCGGCCAGCATGTCGAGCAGATCCTCCTCGTCCACCCCACAAATCCGTTTCAGGGTCTGGAAATCGCGCCGCGCCAGGAGTTCGAGGTTGGCGATCAAGGCCTTCATCGCCGGATCGAGCCGGTCGCGGACGGCAAGCTGCAGCGACAGGCATTCGGCGAGATCGCGCGCAAAGATGCCGGCGGGCTCGAATGTCTGGCAGACCGCGAGCGCATTCGTCACCGCCATCCTGTCGGTGCCGAGACGGGCGGCGATATCGGCTATGTCGGCGCGCATGTAGCCGGCCTCGTCGAGGCCGTCGGCCAGTTCGCTGGCGATCAAGCGTGCTGCCGGGTCGGCGAAGGCAAGCGCGACCTGTTCGCCGACATGCTCGCGCAGCGTGACCGCGGCGGCCGCCATATCTGCGACGTCGAAGCCGTCGGAGGAGGACGCCGAACCATTGCCGGAGGCCGACTTCCATTGGGCCGTCAGGTCGGGACCGAGCCGCTCGCTGGTACCCGGGTCGTCGGGGAACAGGTTTTCCAGCGAAGTATCGAGCTTTTCCGAGATCGCCTCGGCGCTCCACGCCGTTTCCGTCTCGAACCAATCGCCGCCGGGGGCTATTTCCGGCGCAGCGTCGATCTTCTGCGTCTGGTCGCTGACGGCATCGTCCTGCGGCTCGGCGCGCTCAAGCAGAGGATTGCGCTCGATCTCGTCGTCGATAAAACGTTCCAGCTCGATATGGGTGAACTGCAGCAGCCGTATCGACTGCATCAGCTGCGGCGTCATCACCAGCGACTGGGATTGTCGTAGCTGTAGTTTTGCCGCCAACGCCATGGTTCGGTTTAAACGCCCTGTCTACGCATCCGGATTGCCCGGAAGGAGTTGGGCATAGAAACTGGCCCGGCTTTTGCTTGTCAAGGCGATGGCGATCAAAACTCGCCTGTCGGCGCGTTATTCGGATGAGAAATCGGAGAAAAGAGCCTGTCTCGCGTCAAAAACCCGTTCAGATAGAAATATTCACGCTCAGAGCGTAAAGCCCTCACCGAGATAAAGCCGCCGCACATCAGGGTTTGCGACCACTTCGTCGGCCCGGCCATGGGTCAGCACCTGGCCGGCATGGATGATGTAGGCGCGGTCGATCAGGCCAAGCGTCTCACGCACATTGTGATCGGTGATGAGCACGCCGATGCCCCGCGCCGTCAGATGGCGCACGAGTTGCTGGATATCGGCGACGGCGATCGGATCGATGCCGGCGAAAGGTTCGTCGAGCAGCATGTAGGCGGGGCGGGTCGCCAATGCGCGCGCGATTTCCAGGCGCCGCCGCTCGCCGCCAGAAAGCGACATTGATGGAGCCTTGCGCAGATGGCTGATGTGAAACTCCTCGAGCAGTTCGTCGAGACTGCGTTCGCGCTCCTTGCGGCTCTTTTCGACCACTTCGAGCACGGCCCGGATGTTTTGCTCGACGGTTAGGCCGCGAAAGATGGATGCTTCCTGCGGAAGGTAGCCGACGCCGAGGCGGGCGCGGCGATACATGGGCATCGAGGTGACATCGAAGCCATCGATTTCGATTGTGCCTTCGTCGACCGGCACCAGGCCGGTAACCATGTAGAAGCAGGTCGTCTTGCCGGCGCCGTTGGGACCGAGCAGCCCGACCGCCTCGCCAGCGCGCACGCCGATCGTCACGCCGCTGACGACTTTGCGGCCCTTGTAGCTCTTGGTCAGGCCCTTCGCGATCAAGGTCCCCTTGAACTTCGCCGTATCGGCGGTGACCGTGGCCGGTGCCGCAAGTTTGCTGTCGGCGCGCCCTGAAAGACGCGCCATCAGCGATGTTACCTCGACCATCAGGGATTCGCTGCTCCCGACTTCGGCGGCGTGATCGACATCATGACGCGGCCCCCGCAGGCATCGACCTGGGCCAGGCCGCTCTTCATCTGCACGGTCAGCTTGCAGCCGACCAGCACATTGTCGCCTTGCGAAAGCACGACCTTGCCGCCCGAAAGTACCAGCACCTCCGTCTTCATATCGAAAGTGCCGCGGTCGCCCGTGGCGACCTGGTCGTCCGATTTGATGTAGACCTTGTTGTCGACTTCCAGGCGGTCGATGTTGGCCGAGCCGGTCATCGCGGCACCGGCGGCCTCCACGCCCTTTGCGGCAGCGCCGGCATCCTTGGCGTAATAAACGGTCATCTTGCCGGCCTTGAGCACGGTCGGGCCCTGGACGACGCTCACATTGCCTGTGAACACCGCGACGCTGTCCGCCTGGCGGACCTCGAGCTTGTCGCTTTCGATCTGGATCGGCTTGTCGCCGGACAGTTTGAGGCCCGACAGCTGGCTGGTGGCCTTGGACTGCGCCAGAGCCGGCGGCATTCCCAAGCCCAGCCCCAGAGCCATCCCCAAGGCCAGTCCAAGGGCCGGCAACGCCGAAGCCGCGGTCACGAGCCGTGTCGAACTACTGAACCGCATTGGATGCTCCGCCTATTGCCTCTGCCGCCTTCAAACTGGCGGGATCGATGTTGACACGCACTTTGTTCTCGAAAACCACGATCTTGCCGTTGTCCTGGATCGACATCGAATCCGCGGTGATCCGCGACCCGGCGCGGCTGACGTCGACCGGGTCATTCGTCTTCATAGTGCCTTCGCCCATGTCGAGAAAGACCGATTTGAATTTTGCCTCCAAGCCATCGGTGGTGGTTATGGTGACATCGCTGGTCAAGCTCATCGTGTTGCCATCGCGATTGTAGGTGCCGTGCGAGGCATTGACGGCCGCCACATTGTCGGCCGAGAGCGGCAGCTTGGCGTCGATGCCCTCCAGGTCGATGATGCCTTGCTTGCTCACGTCCTGTATGGCGCGCAAGGCGGTCATGGAATACGGCAGTTTCTGCTTGGTGAACCCGTTGAGCTTGGGGTTGGCCATCACCAGCTTGCCATCAGAGAAGGCGCTGCCGTCTGCCTGGATTTGGATCGAGACAGGCGCCGCGAGATACGAATAAACCGGGAAGGCGACCGCGATCGCGGCAGCGACCAGCGGCACCGCCAGCTTCAAGATACGCACGCGGCGCGAATGGCGCTGGGCAATGCCGAAGGCGTCGACCCGCGCCGGGCCTACGTCCGGGGGGGCCAACTCCGTCTCGGTGTTGGTCGGTTCGATCGGTCGCGCTAACATAACTGCTTTCTTTTTAACCCCTGCCGCCAAGCACCCTATAGGTGGGATGCCGGCACCCTCAAGCAAGCACAAGCGGAGGAAAACCGCAAAAGTGTGACGGTTGCTGTTGCACAAACGAATGAGCCCGGCACAACTTGCATGTCATATCAGATACAAGCGGACAGCGTTAGAGCCTGTGGACTGGTCTTGATGCCTCCTTGAAAGGCCGGCTCGGGACTCAGGAAACTCTGTCTCGGTCGCATGCTCGTCAGGAATCGGTAGCCGGACGCGGATGGTTGCTTTAAAAGCATCTGCTCCCACCGACTATGAGGCTGACCATGGCACTGAGAGCCGACGACCTGATCGACCGCCGCCGCTTGCGCCGCAAGCTGACATTCTGGCGCGTCGCAGCGCTCGTTGTCGCAGCGGCTGGGCTGATCGCCCTTTCGACCTGGATTTACGGTGGCGAATTCACCGGCGCGGCGGTCGACCATATCGCCAAGGTCAAGATCGAGGGCACTATCACCGAAGACGAGGACCTGATCAAACGGCTGGATGCCATCCGTCAATCGTCAAGGGTGAAAGCTGTGATCCTGTCGATCGATTCGCCGGGCGGCACCACCGTCGGAGGCGAATCGATCTATGAGGAGGTGCGCAAGCTGGCCGCCGAAAAGCCGGTGGTGGCCCAGGTCGGCACACTGGCCGCATCGGCGGGCTATATGATCGCCACCGCGGCCGATCATATCGTCGCGCGCCAATCCTCGATCGTCGGTTCGATCGGCGTCCTGATCCAGTATCCTGACGTCAGCGGCCTTATGGACAAGCTCGGCATCAAGCTCGAGGAAGTGAAATCCTCGCCGTTGAAAGCCTCGCCATCGCCTTTCAAGCCGACCAATGACGACGAACGCACCATGGTCCGCAAGCTCATCCTGGACAGCTACGACTGGTTCGTCGGCATCGTCGCCGAACGCCGCAACATGACCAAGCCGGAGGCACTGGCGCTGGCCGACGGATCGATCTTCACCGGCCGGCAGGCTGTTGCCAACAAATTGATCGACGCGGTCGGCGGCGAAACCGAAGCGATCGACTGGCTTGCAACCAAGGGCGTCGACGCCAAGCTCAAGGTGGTGGAGTGGAAGGATACGGACGGCGGCGGCTTCCTGTTCTCGAAGGCGATGGCGCGAACCATCGGCAGTGCGCTCGGCCTTCCCGACTATGGCGGCGACATTATTCACGAACTTGGCGCCAACCGCTTGTTTCTTGACGGTCTCGTTTCCGTCTGGCACCCTTGAGACGAGTGAAAAAGCAAATAAAATCATCCTCATAATTTGACCGCACTGTTTTCACGGGGAGCCTTCTCATGATCAAATCCGAACTTGTGCAGATCATCGCCACACGCAACCCGCACCTTTTCCTGCGCGACGTCGAAAACATTGTCGGCGCGATTTTTGACGAGATCACCGACGCGCTTGCCGAAGGCAACCGGGTCGAGCTGCGCGGTTTCGGTGCTTTCTCGGTGAAAAACCGCCCCGCCCGCACCGGTCGCAATCCGCGCACCGGCGAATCCGTCGAGGTCGAGGAGAAATGGGTGCCGTTCTTCAAGACCGGCAAGGAATTGCGTGAAAGGCTGAACGGCGGCAAATAAGTGCCGCGCAGGCTCATCCGCCGTGCCGGCCTTTCGGCAGAGCCCGGCCTTCGGTAGAGCCGCCTTCGACAGGAAATTCCATGTTCAATCGCTTCATGCTCATCGTGGTCTTCGTGCCGCTGGCTGTCATCCTGATTGCGTTGGCCGTCGCCAACCGCGATCCGGTCGCCTTCACCCTGGACCCGTTCAATCCCGGCAATCCGGCACTGACGATGACGCTGCCGCTTTTCATCTTCCTGTTCCTGGCTCTCGCCATCGGCATGGTCGTCGGCAGCCTGGCGACCTGGGTCAAGCAGGGCCGCTATCGCAAGCTGGCGCGCCAGCGCGGCGTCGAGGCCGAGAACCTGCGCCAGGCGGTCAGCCGCGCACCGGCTGCGCCACAAGGCCCGGCCTTGCCGAAGCCGACGAGCTGAACGCTGACAGCGCTTTCCCGCCGCGGAGCTTCTCATGCTGACCATTTCGGCCGCCGAGGTTGATCACGCACTGACCTTTCCCGGACTGGTCGAGACGCTGCGCGCGGCCTTTCGCGATGGTGCGGTACAACCGGTCAGACATCACCACACGGTCGAACGGCCCGATGGCGCGGCGTCGACCCTGCTGTTGATGCCGGCCTGGACCGACTTCAATGCGGCCGGCACGTCGGCGGGCGGCCATATCGGCGTCAAGGTCGTCACGGTGTCGCCCGACAACAACGCCGCAGGCAAACCCGCGGTGATGGGGCTCTACCTCCTGCTCGATGGCGCCACCGGCGAGCCCGAGGCCATGATCGACGGCCAGCGGCTGACGCAGTGGCGTACGGCCTGCGCCTCTGCGCTGGCCACCTCCTATCTGGCCCGCGAGGACGCTTCACGGCTGCTGGTGGTCGGCGCCGGCGCGCTGTCGCCATTCCTCGCCAAGGCGCATTCGGCGGTGCGGCCGATCACCACGATCCGCATCTGGAACCGCACGCCGGCCAATGCCGAAAAGGTTGCGGCGAAATTGCGCGCCGAGGGTTTTGCCGCCACCGCCGCGAGCGATCTCGACGCCGAACTCGGCTTGGCCGACATCGTTTCGTCGGCGACAATCACGACCACGCCGCTGATCAAGGGCGCGCTGTTGAAGCCGGGAACCCATGTCGATCTGGTCGGCGGCTTCACGCCTGATATGCGCGAAAGCGACGACGATGCGATTGCGCGCGCCCGCGTCTATGTCGATACCCGGGCAGGCGCCACCAAGGAGGCGGGCGACATCGTCCAGCCGCTGGCTTCGGGCGTGCTGAAGGCTCAAGCCATCGTCGCCGACCTGCATGAATTGGCGCGCGATGAGAAGAAAGGTCGGCAGAGCCCCGGTGAGATTACCCTATTCAAGTCGGTCGGTGCGGCCCTCGAAGACCTCGCCGCCGGCATTGCAGTGTACAAGGCGCTTCAGCAGTAGGGCAGTAGGGCAGTAGGGCAGTAGGGCAGTAGGGCAGTAGGGCAGTAGGGCAGTAGGGAGCCATACCAACCCTGTACGGCTTCGTGCTAGTCATGGTTTCACTATTCACTTACTACTGCCTTACTGCCTTACTCCCCTACTCCCCTACTACCATCCGGACGGGAACATCTCCCGCATCACGCCGTTGTTCGGACGTTATGGAGATACGCGGGTTCCTGCTGTTCTGGTCGATCCTGGCCGCCGTCGTCGCCGCGCTCAGCCTTGGACCATCCTTCGCCCATGTCCTGGAATCGGTTCCTCGGCTGAAGTGGCCGCCTTCTCTTTGGCGCGAGGCGACCGTCTTCAACGCCCAATTCCAGCTGTTTGCCGTCATTGGCGCGCCGCTTGATGTGGCAGCGATCGGTTGTCCGGGGCTCCTTGCATGGATGCTGCGCAATGACCGCCCGGCGTTCTGGTTCGCATTGGCCGCTGCCGTGCTCTTTGCGGCGGCTCTTGCGATGTGGTCAGCTCTGGTCAAGCCTGCGAACGATGTTTTGGCCACCTGGGTGCCGGGACCGATCCCGGAAAATTTCGAGGCGATCCGGCTGCGCTGGGAAACCGGCCATATGATCGTCGCCGGCTTCAAGGCCGTTGGTTTTGTATTGCTGGTTGTCGCCCTGCTTTGCATCAAGCGCGGCTGACCGTTCGGAATCGCCAGCGACCGCGTTTGTTGCGCCGGTGAATGTGCTGTGGCAGAAGCGGGCCAAGTCGCCCCGGAGACGCTCCTCTTTGAAACCTTTTCGCGACAAACGCCGCGACAGCCGCCCGCATCAGTTCGCAAAGGGCGGAGCGGAACCGCGCGCAACCGGCACAGCATCGGAGCCTAAGGCCGTGCCGCGCGTTCTTTCCCGCCGCGACGGCGCCCTGCCCGCCGAACGTCTTCCGGTAATTCTCGAAGTGTCGCCCAACGCCGACTACGCGCTGCTCGACAGCGGCGCCGGGCAAAAGCTCGAGCAGTACGGGCCCTATCGCATCGTTCGGCCCGAAGGCCAGGCGATCTGGCAAAAGGCGTTGCCGGCCAAAGATTGGGATCGCGCCGACGCCATTTTCACCGGCGATACCGACGAGGAAGGCATCGGCCGCTGGCGTTTCCCGAGGACGCCGCTCGGCGAGACCTGGCCGATGAAGCATGAGGGCATCGATTATCTCGGCCGCTTCACCTCGTTTCGCCATGTCGGCGTCTTCCCCGAGCAGGCCTCGCACTGGGACCACATGGCCGGGCTGATCTCGGCAGCGAAGCGGCCGGTCAAGGTGCTGAATCTGTTCGGCTATACCGGCCTTGCATCGCTGGTGGCCGCCCGTGCCGGCGCCGAGGTGACCCATGTCGATGCGTCCAAGAAGGCGATCGGCTGGGCCAGGGAGAACCAGGAGATGGCAGGGCTCGGCAGCAAGCCGATCCGCTGGATCGTCGACGACGCCATGAAATTCGCCGAGCGCGAGGAGCGCCGCGGCAGCCGCTACGACATTATCCTGTTCGATCCGCCGGCCTATGGCCGCGGCCCAAAGGGCGAGGTCTGGCAATTGTTCGAGGACCTGCCTGATCTGACCGACCTCTGCCGCTCGATCCTGACGCCGAAGCCGCTTGCTGTTGTGCTGACGGCCTATTCGATCCGCGCTTCCTTCTTCGCCATCCATGCCTTGATGCGCGACACCTTCGCAGGCAAGGGCGGCACGGTCGAATCCGGCGAACTGATCATCCGCGAGAAATCCGCTGGCCGGGCGTTGTCCACGTCGCTGTTCTCGCGCTGGGTGGCCTGAATGAGTGAGCGGCACGCAGGCGCCCCAGGGCAAGTGAAGGAAGTCACTAGTCTCGCCAATCCGTTGATCAAGGACATCAAGGCACTGGCGCTGAAGAAATTCCGCGACCAGCAGAACGCCTTCATGGCCGAGGGGCTGAAGCTGGTCATCGACGCGCTCGACCTCGGCTGGTCGATCCGGACGCTGGTCTTTGCCAAGGCTGGGCGCGGCAATGCGGCGGTCGAAAAAGTCGCGGCGCGCACCGTCGCCGCCGGCGGCACCGTGCTCGAAGTTTCGGAGAAAGTGCTCGTCGCCATCACCCGCCGCGACAACCCGCAAATGGTGGTCGGCGTCTTCTCACAGAAGATCCTGCCGCTGAAAGACATCCGCGCTCACGACGGCGACGTCTGGGTGGCGCTCGATCGTGTGCGCGACCCCGGCAATCTCGGAACCGTCATCCGCACCGTCGATGCCGTCGGCGCCAAGGGCGTCATCCTGGTCGGCGACACCACCGATCCTTTTTCCGTCGAGACCGTGCGCGCCACCATGGGCTCGATCTTCGCCGTGCCGGTCGCCAAGGCGACGCCGGAAACCTTTCTTGCCTGGCGAAAAAGCTTTCCCGGTCTCGTCGCCGGCACGCACCTGAAGGGCGCGGTCGACTACCGTTCGGTCGACTTTTCCAAAGGCCCGGTGCTGCTGATGATGGGCAACGAACAGCAGGGCCTGCCAGACAGCCTTGCCGAAAGCTGCGACAGGTTACTGCGGATTCCACAAGCCGGGCGGGCCGATTCGCTTAATCTCGCGGTGGCCACCGGCATTATGCTGTTTGAGATCCGGCGCAGCGCGCTGAAACTTGCCCCGGAGGACGCCAAACCGTGACATCCCAAATGGTGAAATCCCAAACGGCAAAATCATGGTTCCCCTACGTCCTGCTGGTCGCCGCCGCGGTAGCGCTCGACCAGTGGGTCAAATACCTGGTCGAGACCGGCCTCGCCTTTCAGGAAAAGGTCGATCTTGTGCCGTTCCTGGCATTGTATCGCACCTACAATACCGGCATTGCCTTCTCGATGTTTTCGTCCTTCGGCGACACCGGCCTGGTGGTCATCGCCACTTTCGTCGTCGCTTTCGTGCTCTATCTCGCGGCCCGCACTCCGCCCGGCCACGTGCTGACCCGCATCGGCTTTGCGCTGATCGTCGGCGGCGCGCTCGGCAATCTGTTCGATCGCGCTACCTATGGTCACGTGATCGACTACATCCTGTTCCACACCCCGGTATGGTCCTTCGCCATCTTCAACCTCGCCGACGCCTTCATCGCGATCGGCGCGGTGCTGGTCGTCTTCGACGAACTCATCGGTTGGCGGCGGGAGCCCGAGCCCTCCGGCGATTGACCTGGCCTTCCGCCGCCATACAGTGCCCATTCGAAAAGCCCGAGGAGAAGACATGCCGGAAACCTTCAAAGCCATCCTCGTTTCGCGCGACGCCGAGAAGAAACAGTCGGTCGCCATGACCGACCTCACCGAAGCCGACCTGATGGAAGGCGATGTCACCGTCGCCGTCGAGGCAACGACGGTGAACTACAAGGACGGCCTCGCCATATCAGGCAAGGCCCCGGTGATCCGCCGCTGGCCGCTGGTGCCGGGCATCGATTTCGCCGGCACCGTCATCTCGTCTTCCCATGTCGACTGGCGCAAGGGGGACAAGGTCATATTGAACGGCTGGGGCGTCGGCGAGACGCATTTTGGCGCCTATGCCGAGCGCGCCCGTATCAAGGGCGACTGGCTGGTGCCGCTGCCCCAGGGGATGAGCCCGCATGATGCCATGGCGATCGGCACCGCCGGCTACACCGCCATGCTTTGCGTCATGGCTTTGGAACGGCACGGCATCGTGCCCGATCGCGGCCCGGTGGTGGTGACGGGCGCGGCCGGCGGGGTCGGCTCGGTCGCGGTCTCGATCCTGTCCAGCCTCGGCTATCACGTCATCGCCTCGACCGGCCGCAGCGCTGAAAGCCCCTATCTGATCGACCTCGGTGCGGCGGAAGTGATTTCGCGCGACGAGCTTGCGCAGCCGGCAAAGCCGCTTGCCAAGGAACGCTGGGCCGGCGGCGTCGATGCGGTCGGCAGTCACACGCTGGCCAACGTCCTTTCGATGACCTCCTATGGCGGCGCCGTCGCCGCCTGCGGCCTGGCCGGCGGCATGGATCTGCCGGCGAGCGTCGCCCCGTTCATCCTGCGCGGCGTTTGTCTGCTCGGCATCGATTCGGTGATGGCGCCAAAAGCGGTCCGCATGGAGGCGTGGCGCCGCATCGGCACGGACCTGGACCTCCAGAAGCTCGCCAGCCTGTCCACGACCATTGGCTTTGACGGCATCATCGACGCCGCGCACGACATCGTCGACGGCAAGATCCGTGGCCGCGTGGTGGTGGACATGTGAGTTCTGTTGTCTGCAGTTTTTGCACGAAAGGACATCAAAACCGCGCGACTGCTAAAATTCGAACGAACTGCCGCAATTTTCCATAATCTCTGTCTGCCAAGGAATCCGCATGGTCACGGAATCCGGCATCAGGCAAACGGAGAGCGCTGAAAGCGTTGACGGGATTCGCCCCGAGGCGCCAAGGCGCCAGCATATCGCAGCGCCGCCACTGGCGCCCGAACTGCCCGCCGCCAATCGTGATGGCCTGCCGTTCCTGACGCTCGTCGCCATCGTCGTGCTGGCAGGCCTGTCGCATCTGACCGGAGCGCCGATCTTCATCACCGTCGGCCTTTTGGCGACTGGCATGGCCGGCCTTGTCGTGCATTTGAATGCCAGGCGCACGGAGCGCCGCGCGGTTGCCCTCCTTGGCGAGACCGCAGCTCGCAGCCACGCCGAGGTCGAGACCCTGGCCGACCGCATGTGGGAGATGCAGGAGAGCGAGGAGCGCTTTCGCGGGCTGATCGACGCCCTTGGCGATCTCATCGTCCACCGCGATCGTGACGGCCACATCGTCTATGCCAACAAGGTTTTTGCCGATCTTGTCGGCAGCGACCAGCGCGATCTTGCCGGCAGGACCCTGGCCGAACTCGGCATCGACGTTGGCATCGTTCCGGATGCCGCATTCTCCGACCATGAATGCCTGAGCTCAACCGATGTCGCCATTAGCACGCCGAACGGGCCGCGCTGGTTCTCATGGATCGAACTGTCCGTGCGTGACAAGGAGAGCGGCGCCGCCTCGCATCGCGCCATCGCCCGCGACATCACCGCCCGCAAGCACGCCGAATCGTCGCTGATCACCGCCCGTGAGCGAGCCGAATACGCAAGCCAGGCCAAATCGCGCTTCCTCGCCACCGTCAGTCACGAGATCCGCACGCCGATGAACGGCATCATGGGCATGGCCAGACTGCTGGCGGACACCAACCTCTCGCCTGAACAACGGACCTATGTCGGCGCCGTGTCGACATCGGCCAGCGCGCTGCTGGCGCTGATCGAGGATCTGCTCGACTATTCCAAGATCGAGGCCGGCCGCTTCGATCCCGAACCGCAGCCAATGTCGGTGCGCGAGATCGCCGACAACATCATCGAGCTCTTGGCGGCGCGCGCCTTCGCCAAAAACATCGGCATTGGCTGCCATGTCGAGCCCGACGTGCCGCAGATGATATCAGCCGATCCGGGAAGGGTCAGGCAGGTTCTGCTCAACCTGATCGGCAACGCCATCAAGTTCACCGACAGCGGCGGCGTTTTGCTGAACGTCGCTCGCGCCCGCACCGAAACCACCGACCGCATATGCTTCGGTGTCGCCGACACCGGCCCCGGCCTGAGCGAGGACGACCTGGAACGCATTTTCGAGGAATTCGAACAGGTCGATGGCTCGTCGACCCGCGCGCATGGCGGCGCTGGTCTTGGTCTTGCCATCTCCAAACGTCTGGTGATCGCCATGGGCGGCACGATTTCGGTGTCGAGCCGGCTCGGCCACGGTTCCGAATTCGTCTTCGAAATCCCTGCAACATCGGCCACCGAAGCACCGCAGAACCGCCGGAATGCCCTGTCGGGCCGGCGCGCCGTGATCCTGTCGAAAAACGCCATCGAGGCCGACGCCATCGCCCGCACCATCCGCGCCAATGGCGGCATGGTCGATCTGGCCGCGACCGCCGCCCAGGCAGAACCCTTCGCCCAAGGCTGTGACGTGCTTCTGATCGACGCGGCCATGGAAGAGAGCGACGGCAGGCTGCTCAAGCGCCTTCGCCAGAGCGGCTTTGCCGACTGCGAAGCGATCACGCTGATCGCACCGACCGACCGCGGGATGCTGGGCGAATTCCGCGCCAGCGGCTATACCACCTTCCTGGCAAGGCCGGTGCGTGGCGAGACGTTGCTGCGCGTGCTTTTGAGCAGTAGCGTACCCACCCTCGCCCAGCCACAGCCGGAAAAGCGCGACGCGCCATCCGTCCGTGCCATTGGCAGCCGCCAGCAGGGCCTGTCCGTGCTGATCGCCGAGGACAACGACATCAACGCCATGCTGGCCCGTGCCACGCTGCTGAAGGCCGGGCATCGCGTGAAGGTGGTCGCCAACGGCAAGGCCGCCGTCGAGGCCGTCACCGGCAGCGGCCACAAGCACCGCTTCGACGTGGTGCTGATGGACCTGCACATGCCTGTGATGGACGGGCTGGACGCTATCGCCGCCATCCGCCGGCACGAGGAGGAAACCGCCGTGCCGCCGGTTCCCATCATGGTGCTGTCGGCGGACAGTCAGGAAAAGACCCGCCATGCCGTGCTTGCCCATGGCGCCAGCGGCTTCGTCACCAAGCCGCTCGATCCCGACGCGCTTGTCCATGCGGTCGAAGGCCAGGTTGCTGCGTGATCCGGTGGGCTGCCCTTCTAAGCTTTCCCGGCGTAACATAGCCGGTTGAAGGATTACCCAGCCGACGAAGTATTGCCGGCAACGCCGTATCACGGTACTGTCACAATCCTGTTGCACCTACACCGTATCCCCGTGCCAAGAGGGATGGCTCGAAGGAGAATCACTCGTGCATACAGTTATGCCGGAATGTGACACTCGGCCGAACGCCAGCAGCGCATTGCTCGTTGGGCGGAACGTCGATGCCGTCATAAAAGGCGAAGCGCTCGGCCGCATCGGCAACCTCGAAGTGCGGCTCGCCCGCAACGAGGCCGAGGTCGCCGCCGCGCAGGAAGTGCGCTACCGGGTTTTCTATGACGAGCTTGGCGCCAGGAAGAACCTGTTCCAGGTGCAGGACCGCCGCGACGCCGACCATTTCGATCCGCTTTGTGATCATTTGCTCGTCTTCGACACATCTCTGTCCGGTCCCGAGCACCGCCGCATTGTCGGCACTTACCGCCTGCTCCGGCAGGAAATCGCAACCGCCGCCGGTGGCTTCTATTCCGAGGGCGAATTCGAGCTGACCAAGCTCATCGCCCGCCATCCCGGCCAGCGTTTCCTCGAGCTCGGCCGCTCCTGCGTCCTGCCGGAATACCGCTCGAAGCGCACCATCGAGGCGCTCTGGCAAGGGATTTGGGCCTATATCAACCATTACGGCATCGGCGTGATGACCGGGTGCGCCTCGTTCCCGGGCACCGTGCCAGCGGCGCACGCCGAGGCGCTGACCTATCTCGCCCATCACTGCCGAACGAACTCGGCCTGGGATGTGCGCGCGGTCGCCGGGCGCTACTGTTC
Organism: Mesorhizobium sp. M0938; assembly: GCF_040319125.1. Classification (NCBI taxonomy): domain Bacteria; kingdom Pseudomonadati; phylum Pseudomonadota; class Alphaproteobacteria; order Hyphomicrobiales; family Phyllobacteriaceae; genus Mesorhizobium; species Mesorhizobium sp. M0938. Next base: position 123,157 of record NZ_JAMYNS010000011.1, read on the forward strand.
CATGGATTTGATGCCGATCGAGGCGGTCAATGCCAAGGCCGCGATCGCGGCGATGCCGCCGCTGGTCAAGGGCTATCTGCGCGTCGGAGCGCGCATCGGCGACGGCTGCGTCATCGACCGCGAATTCTCCACCGTCGATGTGTTCGTCGTGATGCCGGTCAAGGAGATCGGTGCCCGTTACGTCAACTACTATGGCGGGGAAGCCCAGCGTTTCGCCGCGTGAATGGTGAATAGTGAATGGCCGGTAGCACGAAGCCGTTTGCTGCTGGACACTACTTTTGCCAACTACTCACTACTAACCATTCACCATTCACCAATTCACGCATCCTTCTCAGCTTGCTCATTCACCGGCCCTGGCTCGACCGGAGCTTCGCTCGCCGTAAGCTTGGGGCCGCCTTTGGCAACGCCGACCATAGCCGGCCGCAGCACCCGCTCGCCGATCGAATAGCCCGGCTGCACGACCTGGACCACCGTGTTGGCCGGTACTTCCGGATTGGGCACCTCGAACATCGCTTGGTGGAAATTCGGGTCGAATTTCTCGCCTTCCGGTTCGAGCTTTTTCACTCCGTGCCGCTCCAGCGCCGATAGCATGGCGCGCTCGGTGAGCTCGACGCCCTCGATCAGCGCCTTGAAACCGGCATCGCCCGACGCCTTGGCTTCAGCCGGGATCGCATCCAGCGCGCGGCGCAGATTGTCCGATACCGACAGCATGTCACGGGCGAAATTGGCAACCGCATAGGCACGCGCATCGTGCACGTCGCGGGCGGTACGACGGCGCAGATTCTCCATTTCGGCTGCGACGCGGAGCGCGCGGTCCTTCAACTCGTCGTTTTCCTTCAGCAGCCGCACAAGCGCCTCATAGTCGCCGTCGACGCTGCCTTCCGTGTGTTCGGTGGCGGCTTCGGTCGTTTCGGCTTCATCGGGCGCGCGTTCGTCTTTTGCCTGGTCGCTCATCGCCATTTCCCGTCATTTCGAATGGTGTGGATTTTGTGCCCGATATCGAGGTTTGGCGGCCAAAAATCAAGGGGCAAGCGATACGGAGGAGGAGGACTCGCGCTTTGACGGCGCATCATGAAGACCTTTCGATATTAATTCAAATTTTACTTTAATCGCCGGCTTTGCTTGCCAAGATGCTGCGATGGGGGAACCATTCGTCTGCCGGAAGAGTTTCGAAGCCGACACAGGATTTTGAAATGACAACCCGCAACAACGGCGACCGTAACAAAAATGGCGCCGCCCGCAACAATGACGAAAGACGTGAAAGGCTCGCGGCCGGCATCAGGCGCCAGTTCGGCGCCGAGGCAACGAAGCGCTTTCTGCGCGCGCTGCCGGCGTTCCGGACGCAGAACGACATTCCCGATCGTTTCAAGGAATTGCTCGATCGCCTCGAAGGCATCGAAAGCAGCATAGCCGCCCGTGGCCGCAGGCGGTAGACCAACACACTCGCCTGTCGTTGCGTGCCACCGGAACCCAAGCATGACTTTCCACTTTGCGGCTAGCGCGTCGCGCGACAATTACGCGCAGTAACTTGGCGTGATCATTGCCTTGCGGCGACGGAGCGGTCCGTCTATGCTTCCTGATGAACATGATTTCCCCCGAAGCTGTGGCGAACAGCAAACGTGCCTGGTTGAAGATCCTGGCGCGCTACAAAACACCCGACAGGCGGCGCAGCGCCGTCGAACTTGCCATCACCCTCATCCCCTTTGCCACGCTGTGGGCGCTGTCCTCGGCTGCCTATGCCCATGGCCATTGGTGGGGGCTGATCCTCATCCTTCCGGCCGCCGGCTTTCTGGTGCGGATCTTCATGATCCAGCATGATTGCGGCCACGGCTCCTTCTTCGCCAACCGCACGGCCGACGACTGGATAGGCCGCGGGCTGGGCATCCTGACCTTGACCCCCTACGATTGCTGGCGGCGTGCCCACGCAACCCATCACGCCAGCGCCGGCAATCTCGATGAGCGCGGCACGGGCGACATCAGGACGTTGACTGTTGCCGAATATCGGCAAATGTCCTGGCGTGGCCGCCTTGCCTATCGTCTCTACCGTCATCCGCTCGTCATGTTCGGCCTCGGCCCGATTTGGCTTTTCATCTTTGAGCAGAGACTGCCGGTCGGCATGATGCGAGGTGGACTCACGCCCTGGGTGTCGTCGATGGCCACCAACGTGGCCATCGCGGTCGTCGCCGCCGGCCTCATCTGGTCCGTCGGCCTCGAAGCGTTCCTGGTTGTCCATTTACCCATCGTCGTCCTCGCCGGTTCCGCCGGCATCTGGCTGTTCTACGTCCAGCACCAGTTCGAAGAGACCGAGTGGGCAAAGGACTCCGAGTGGGAGTTCCAGCATGCGGCCCTGCACGGCTCGTCCTATTACGACCTGCCGCCGGTGCTGAACTGGTTCACCGGCAATATCGGCGTCCATCACGTGCATCACCTCTCCGCCAAGGTGCCGTGCTACCGGCTGCAGGAGGTCCTGAGGGACTATCCGGAACTGCGCGAAATCGGCCGTGTCACGCTTCTCGACAGCCTGCGCTGCGTCAAGCTCGCATTGTGGGACGAGAGCCGCAGCAAGCTGGTGTCATTTCGCGAAGCGCGGATGACTGCGTAAAACGCACCGCCGCACCTAAGTGCGGCGGTTTTCCAAGGCTTGGCTTAAGCCGCCTTGCGTTCGTCGCGCATCAGGGCCCCGGTTATGGGGCGAAGGGGTCGATCTCTTGGACGATCGCCGCCATGTCACCGTCGTATTCGCTGGCGAGCGTCACCGAGAGCGTGCCGTCTCCAGCCTGGAAGATGATGATGGCGGCCATGAGGGTGGTGGCGAGGCTGAAGGCGAAGGCGTGTGCGTCGTTGAGGGACATCGATCCGGCTCCTGTTCCGAGCGGAGGACCATCCCCCGCTGACAGTCGCCCGAAGTGTCGGACTGAACGCTGCAATCACCGCGCAGGCGCAGCCGAAGCGGCGGCATGCTCGCATAGCCGACCCTTTACGGGTTGATGGCGTCAGGCGATCAGTCTGACCAAGGATCAGCGCTATGAAGCGGTCGGGTATCTCGCAATCAAGAGATGACGGGCGATATCTGATCGCGCCACGGCCACTAGCAATGGCAGGTGGCGCCCTCATATCGGTCCATGCGCAACAACTGGCGGTTTCCCGAGTGCGGACACTCCATCAGATTCTGCGATGGCGCTAAGCACGCCCGGCTCCCGTTCAACACTATCAGGATTGGCTTACCATCCACTTAGCAAGGCGTTGATACCTAAACATCAGTTTTGCTGCCGACCTCCCATTCTGGCCAGGGAAGCATGAAGAAGGCGACCATGGCCAGCAGGCACGCCGCGGCGATGAACGCGAAGACAGCAGCGAATTGATTGACGCTAAACGTGCTCGCGGTGGACGCCACCCATCCAGTTGCGCCCTGCATGATGGCAACGCCGAGGAATACAGCTGTGTTCAGAATTCCGAATGCCCGGCCGACGACCTGAGGTTCATATGCACTCTTAGTGTCTGCGAACTGCAAGATCGTGAAGCCGGTGAGCGCCCCAAGCGCAACGCACATCGTAGCATCGACGATCCAGTTGGCGGAGATTGCAAGGATAAGGAAGATCCCGGCGGAAGCGGCCATGCTCGCGCAGATCAGGTATCGCCGTGAGCGTCCTTTCGCCCGCACCAGACCGAATAGCGGTGGGCCAACCAAGGTCGCGACCGACGAGGCGAGAAGCACATTCCCGACGTCCGTCAGTGTGAAGCCGTGTCGCTCTATGAACAAGGGTGTCGCCCACAGGCCCCTCAGCGCGATGTAGGACGAGTAGCCAACGAGCGCGAGCGCAACGATGCCCTTGGTCTGCCGTTCTTTCAGGATCGCAAGCGTCTCTCGAATTGCGCCTGCGATGTCGCCTGAGTTCTTGCCGTGATCATCCCGAACGAGGACGAGGATGCAGACCAAGTTTGCCGCCGCAACGACGCCCGTCACCACAAAAGCGCTGCGCCAGCCCCAATGTTCGACTACCCATGCCAGCGGCGTGCCAGTGGCCAGTAACCCAAGGCCGCTGAAGCTGAGAACCAAGCCCGATACTCGGGCAAAACTCTTTTCAGAAAAATGTTTGCTTACAAAGAACAGCGATCCGACAAAGGCTGGTGCGCAGCCGATGCCAATGAGCAACTGCCCCAGCATCAAAACCGGGAAGCCTGTTGCAATGAACGACAGGAGCGCTCCCGCTACTGCAAGGAGGAAAGCCGAACCAACGGTCTTTCTCACGCCGTAAAGGTCGAGCGCTAGGCCCATCGGAATCTGGGCGAGGGCAAAGGACAGATGGAAGGCGCCGGCGTAGATGCCGAGTTCTTCGGTCGAGAGCCCGAATTCACGTTGCAGTCCGGGGGCGACGATCGCGGCGATAGTACGAAACACCTGACTCATCGCGGCCACGCCAACAAGCGTCGCGAGCATGACTCCGGCCGCACCGGCCTTGTCTGCGTTGAATACTTTCAGCCTACCGCCCTCCTTCCGGCCAAGCCGCAATGCGATCGATAATCTGGTATCCCGTTGCACCTAGGGGCAAATCTCCCATGCGAACGCGGCCTCGTCTGCCTACGCTGTCCGTGACTCGAGCATCTCGACGTAGTGCGGATTGTACATGATACCCAATACGTTGCCGAACGGATCGACCACCGAGGCGGTGACGAAGTTGCTCTCGCGCTTGGTGATCGGATCGTACTCCGTGGCGCCCATGGCCTTGAGCCGAGCGAACGCCGCCTCGATGTGGTCGACGTGCCACAGCAGTATGGCGCCGCCCGGACCGGGCTGCATCGCTGCTGGTGCGTAGCGGCGTTCGATGATGCCGAACTCGTCCTCGTCGTCGCCGATTCGGAACTCGACATAGGCGGGGTTTTCCGCATCGGGCCGCTGGAAGTACGCTTCGACGCCGTACAGCTCCGCGTACCAGTCGCGCGCCGCGGCCACGTCGTCGGCCCAGAAGTTCACCGTCGCCATGCCACGCAAAAAGTGCTTGTTGCTCATTGTCGTAACCCTTTCCTTGATTGCGATCAGACGGCCAAATGATGCGCGATAGTGTAAAGCCCGTATTTCAAAAACCCGCAGACGGCTACGAGCCCCATGGGCGCCTCGATCCGGCCGGTTTCGACCGCTATGTAAGATTTCAACGCCAATTATCCGCCAAACTGAGCCAGGCCAGACATTAACAGCATTCGGTCCTGATCTCTGACTTCGGCAAAACGATTGGGGATATGTTTCGTCGCGCACAGTCTCTACGTCGTTCGCGACCAATAGGGCTGAATGTCAGTTCCCTGCATTAGGTTCCCAGTCCGCCGGTATGAGACGCCGAAGATGCAAGCGTCGCTTAAGCACCGCCGAATTTCCAGACCGGGATGCCGAGCTTCTTCGCCTTGTCGGCGAGGTTGTCGTTGATGCCTGTGTCGGGGAAGTGCATCACGCCCTTGGGCATGATTTCCAGCATCGCGTCGTTACGCTTGAAGGGTGCGGAACAGCCGTTCTTCGTCCAGTCGGGCGCAAAGCCGATCTGCGGCACGTTGCGGTTCGTTGCCCAGAGTGAGGCGATCTTCTCGGCGCCTTTCGGCGATTTGCCGTGCATCAGCACCACTCGCCGTGGCGCGGCGCAGGCGATCAGTCGGCGCGCACGCGCCGCCAGGAATATTTGGGACCTTTGGCCTCAGGCTTCTCGGTCGGCTGATAGTACAGCGGCAGGCCGCCGGTACGGCCTGCCTCGAGCCGTTTCAAAAGCACCGGATGCGACACCTCGAACTCATCGAAGCCGAGGCGCAGCATATGCGGTAGCTGGTCGACCAGAACCTGCCCGGTGGCGCGGACCGCGCCTTCGAAATGGTAGCGGCTGCGCAGCAATTCTCCCTTGGAGAAGGAACGGCCATCACTGAAAGCCGGGAAAGCCAACGCCACCAATGATATCTGGTCGAGCAGGTCTGCGATTTTTTCGAGTTGGTCGCCGGGCTGCAGCAGCACGCCGAGGCGTTCCTTAGCCGACCGGCGCACCGCCGGGCCGAGGTCGAGGAACGCCTGCAGCGGCAGGATGAAACGGCCATTGCCGGACAGTGCATCGGCACTCTCAGCATGGGTCCACTCGTCTTCGCGGAAGCCTTGCGGGGTCCAGAGGCGGGTCTCCGGTGTCGGTTCAGTCATCAAAAATTCCTATAGCCCAGAAGAATTCTGGGGTGTGTCGAGATTCGGGTCCGCCGAGCCGACATAAAGTACGTCAGCACTGGAAGCGCAGGAAACCTGCCGCTCCCAGGCCGGCTGAATATCAACATACCCTAAAGCGAAGCGTCGGTCAGCGACTTCTCCAGCCCCGACAGATGGATGCCGCACTCGGTCTTGGCGTGCCCCGCCCAGCGGCCGCTGCGCGCGTCCTCGCCCGGCTGCACCGGCTGCGTGCACGGGAAGCAGCCTATCGACAGATAGCCATAAGCGATCAGCGGATTTTCACGCAGCGCATGCGCCCGCATATAGTTGGCCTGGTCGGCGGTCGTCCAATGCGCCAGCGGATTGATGCGGATGCGCGAGCCGACCGCCTCGAACACCGGAAGCGCTGCCCGCGTCGTCGCCTGAAACCGCTTGCGGCCGGTGAACCAGGCGCGGAACGGCTCGACGCCGCGCGCCAGCGGCTCGACCTTGCGAACGTCGCAGCAGGCGTCGGTATCGGTCTCGTTCAGATTGCCGGTCGGATCGATCCGTTCGAGCGCCGCTTCTTCGGGCGTGATCACCCTTATATCGGTCAGCCCGAAATCGGCAACGAGCGCATCGCGATAGCCGAGCGTCTCCTCGAAGTGCTTGCCGGTGTCGAGGAAGATGACCGGCAGCGTCCGGTCGATCTTGGCGATCATGTGCAGCAGCACGGCAGAATCCGCGCCAAAGGACGAAACCGCGGCGATTTCACCGTGAAAGAATTCCCGGGCCGACCGCTCGATGATCTCCAGCGGCTTCAGATGACCATAGAGCGCATCGAGCCCCGCCGCTTCGGCGGCGATGCCGGCCTCGACGTCGACGATACGATCAAGCGGCCTTGGCTTCGCCAGCATAGAGCGCCTCCTTGAACGGCGCGGGACCGACTCGGCGGTAGGCGTCGATGAATTTTTCGTTTCTGTCGAGCCGGAGGCCAAGATAGGTCTCGACGATCTGCTCGATGGCGTCGGTGATCTCTGCCGACGAGAAGCCGCGGCCGATGATCTCGCCGACAGAGGTGTTCTCGTCGGCCGAGCCGCCGAGCGTGACCTGATAGAGTTCGGCACCCTTCTTCTCGACGCCGAGAATGCCGATATGCCCGACATGGTGATGGCCGCAGGCATTGATGCAGCCGGAGATCTTCAGCTTCAACTCGCCGATCTCACGCTGCCGCTCGAGCGAGGCGAAGCGCTGAGAGATTTCCTGTGCCACCGGAATGGAGCGCGCTGTGGCCAGCGCGCAATAATCAAGGCCTGGGCAGGAGATGATGTCTGATATCAGGTTGGAATTGGCCGTCGCCAGCCCGATGTCGACCAGAGCGTCATAGACCGCCTTGAGGTCGGCGCGCGCGACATGCGGCAGGATCAGGTTCTGCTCGTGGCTGACGCGCAGCTCGTCGAAAGCATATTTTTCGGCAAGGTCGGCGACCGCTTCCATCTGGCTGTCGGAGGCGTCGCCCGGCGCTTCGCCGATGCCCTTGAGCGAAATCGTCACGGCGGCATAATCGGGATGGCGGTGAGTGACCACGTTCTGGTCGAGCCATTCCGAGAAGCTCTTGGAATCGAGACGGGCGAGCTTGACCGCCTCGTCGCCCTCCGGCCGGTCGGCCAGCGCCGGCGGCGCGAAATAGGCATCGATGGCGCGGATGTCGGCTTCCGGCAGCTTCAGATCCGCATCCTTCAACTCCTGCCATTCGGCCTCGACCTGGCGGGTGATCTCCTCGACGCCGGTCTCGTGGACGAGGATCTTGATGCGCGCCTTATATTTGTTGTCGCGGCGGCCGTAGAGGTTGTAAACGCGCAGGATCGCCGTGCAGTAGGACAGAAGGTCGGCCTCGGGCAGGAAGTCGCGGATCTTCTTGGCGATCATCGGCGTACGGCCCTGACCGCCGCCGACATAGACGGCGAAACCGAGTTCGCCGGCAGCGTTCTTCTTCAAATGCAGGCCGATGTCATGCGTCTGGATGGCGGCGCGGTCGCGCTCGGCGCCGGTCACCGCGATCTTGAATTTCCTCGGCAGGAACGAGAACTCCGGATGAACCGACGACCACTGGCGCAGGATTTCCGCATAGGGGCGCGGATCGGCGACTTCGTCGGCGGCGGCACCGGCGAAATGGTCGGCGGTGACGTTGCGAATGCAGTTACCACTGGTCTGGATTGCGTGCATCTCGACGCTCGCCAAATCGGCCAAGATCGCCGGAATGTCCGACAGCGCCGGCCAGTTGAACTGGATGTTCTGGCGCGTCGTGAAGTGGCCATAGCCCTTGTCGTATTTGCGGGCGATATGGCCGAGCATGCGCAGCTGCTTGCTGTTCAGCGTGCCGTAGGGCACCGCGATGCGCAGCATATAGGCGTGCAATTGCAGGTAGACGCCGTTCATCAGCCTCAGCGGCCGGAACTGATCCTCGGTGATCTCGCCGGCAAGCCGCCGCGCGACCTGATCGCTGAACTCGGCGACGCGGGCCTGGACGAAATCGTGATCGAACTCATCGTAGCGGTACATGTCTGGTCTTTCCGGGCGCGTCCGCCCGTTCATCAATGTGGTCGTTTACGCCGCGCGGGCGGCTTCCGGGCGGGCCTGCTTGCCCAGATCGTTGCGGTTGGTGGGTCCGGCGGCGCGGATCTTTTCACGCAGCCGGACGGGCTCGACCACGCCATCGGTGACGGTCACATCGATCAGATTGACGTCGACCACTTCATTGTTGGCATAGGCCGCGGCGCCGATAGCCTCCAGCCGGTCTTCAGCCGCCTTGTCATGGGCGACGTCGGCATTGTCGATGGTCTCGGCCCAGCCGCCATTGGCGTACCAGACGGCTTCACCATCGGCGAGGCGGTTTGCGGTCAGAACTTTCATCGTCCAGCTCCTTCGGCTGCCGTTTGGGCCGCGCCTTCATGCCTGTGTGCCGCGAGCGGCTCGGAACGTTCAAAGTTGGCGCCGGCGACGGCATCGCCGATGATCGTCATGACCGGCCCGGTAAGGTCGGCGCGCGCTTCCAGCGACGGCAGGTCGGCGAGCGTGCCGTGGAAACGGCGGCGGTTGGCAAGGCTGGCATTCTCGACCACGGCGACCGCCGTATCCGGCGACAAGCCCGCCTCGATCAGCCGGCCGGCAACTTCGGCCGCAACCGAGCGGCCCATATAGACGGCGACCGTGGCGCCGGAAATGGCGAGCTTTGCCCAGTCGGGCAGCGAATTTCCCTTGAGATCGTGGCCGGTGGTGAACACCATCGACGACGACACGCCGCGCAGCGTCAGTGGCAACTCGAAATCGGCGGCGGCGGCGAAAGCCGCGGTGACGCCCGGAACCACCTCATAGGCAATGCCGGCATCGCGCAGTGCTGCCATTTCCTCGCCCGCCCGGCCGAACACCAGCGGATCACCGGACTTCAGCCGCACGACGCGCTTGCCGTCGCGGCCGAGTTCGATCAGCAGCGCGTTGATATCGGCCTGGCTCTTGGTGTGGCAGCCCTTGCGTTTGCCCACCGGCAGGCGCTCCGCGTCGCGGCGACCCATGGCGACGATCGCCTCCGGCACCAGCGCGTCATGGACGATGACATCGGCTTCCATCAGCAGCCGGTGAGCGCGCAGGGTCAGCAGGTCCTCGGCGCCCGGACCGGCACCCACCAGGGCGATGTGGCCCGACGACGGCGCATTCGAAAGCAACAGGTCGACGGCGGCATCATGCGCCTGCGACAGCTGTCCGGCCGCCATGGCGCGGGCCGGTGCGCCGCCGAAAAAGTCGCTCCAGAAGCGCCGACGGGCATTGCCTTTCGGCAGCAATCTCTCGGCGGTGCCGCGCAACGAGGCGGCAAGCGAAGCAAGCGGCCCGAACGACGGCGACAGCATGCGGTCGATACGGCTGCGCAGCATCTGGGCAAGCACTGGGCCGGCCCCTTCCGTGCCGATGGCAATGGCGACCGGCGCGCGGTTGACCAGCGCCGGTGTGAAGAAATCGCACAGCTCCGGCCGGTCGACGGCATTGACCGGAATGCCCAGCCGGCGCGCATCCTCGGCAACGCGGCGGTCGAGCGCCTCATTGCCGCTGGCGGCAAACACCATCACCGCGCCTTCGAGATGCGCGGCATCGTAGGCAGCAGCGATATGGATGGCGCCGGTCGCGGCGATGAAGGCCAGCAACTCGGGCTCGGCGGCATCGGTAATGACGCGCAGCACCGCGCTCGACTGGCCGATCAGCCGCGCCTTGGCCAGAGCCTCCTCGCCGCCTCCGACGATGGCCACGGCTTCGCCCTCGACCCGCATGAAGACAGGGAAGGCGTTGAGCTTGGGGGTGGCTTGCGGCATGGCGAGCGGAATCCTGAATACGCTGTCAGTTCTACGCGCAGGCGCGAAAAAGCAGAAGGAACGCACTCGCGCATCGCTTCGTGCGAAGCAATCGCTTTTCCTCAAGCACCAGAGGCAGGAGAAAAAAATTCCACACCTACGAATGGAGGAGATCCAAGCCGCTGCTGCGAGCCCTGATCTGCGGCTGTTCTAGCCGCAAGTGAAGTATATCACAAAACACTTTTTTCTAAATTCTACTAATCTAGTAGATTAAAGCCGCGATGCGCTGACCACCGGAACATTCCTGGCTCGGCGCGCGTTTGCCCTGGGAATCCGAGCCTGGCTGTTCAGCTGCGGCGACGGCTCCAGAGATGGGCCCGGAAGATCATGAAAATCAGAAAAAAGGAGCGCTCCGTGAACAATCTCAAGCTGAAACGCGGACTGTGGGTTTTGGTGGCCGACGGCGAGAAGGCGCTGTTCCTCGAGAACCGTGGCGACACCCAATATCCCGATCTTCAGGTCGTGCAGGAGATGGAACAGACAAATCCGGCGACGCGAGAGCAAGGTTCGGACCGCCCCGGCCGCTACAGCGACGGTCCTTCCGTCCACCGCAGCGCAGTCGAGGATACTGACTGGCACCGCCTCGGCAAGGAGCGTTTCGCCGATGAAATTGCCGAGCGGCTGTACAAGCTCGCGCACCGCGGCGCCTTCAAGGAGATGGTGCTGATCGCACCGCCGCAGGTGCTGGGCGAGATGCGCCGAAAACTGCACAAGGAAGTCGCCGAGAAAATCACCGCGGAAATTTCGAAAACGCTGACCAACCACACCATCGTCGACATCGAAAACCTGCTGCAGGCGGCCTGATCGCGGTCATCGGGCACCCAAGGCAATTTTTTGCAGCAACCATTGGCAGCCCCCGAGGCGGCTCGCCCCAGCCATCTTTGTCTCGATTTTCATCGCATTGCGGGTTGCCTCGCGGCCACGCGAGCCCCCATATTGCTAAAGCGGCAGCTTTTTTGGCGGCGCATATCCGACATCGTGATTTTTGAAAGGCGCTCCATAGACCATGCCGCATGACACGCCCCTTATCGCCACCATCGTCGCCGGTCTGGGGCTTGCTTTCGTCTTCGGCGCAATTGCCAATCGCTTCCGCATCCCGCCGCTGGTCGGTTACCTTATCGCCGGCGTTCTGGTCGGGCCGAACACGCCGGGCTTCGTCGCCGATGCCGGCCTCGCCAACGAACTGGCCGAAATCGGCGTGATCCTGCTGATGTTCGGCGTCGGCCTGCATTTCTCGCTGAAGGATCTGTTGTCGGTCCGCGCCATCGCCGTGCCCGGCGCGATCGTGCAGATCGGCTTTGCGACTGCGCTCGGCGTCGCGCTTGCCTGGGTGCTCGGCTGGTCGATGGGCGCGGGGCTGGTGTTCGGCCTGGCGCTTTCCGTCGCCTCGACCGTGGTGCTGTTGCGCGCCTTGCAGGAACGGCGGCTGATCGAGACCGAGCGCGGCCGCATCGCCGTCGGCTGGCTGATCGTCGAGGATCTGGCCATGGTGCTGGCGCTGGTATTGCTGCCGGCGCTGGCCGGTGTGCTGGGCGGCCAGGAGCAGGTGGAGGTCCATAGCAGCGGCCTGCTGTCGCTGCCGGCGGACTACGGCGTTTGGGGCGTCGTCGGCATCACGCTGGCCAAGGTTGCAGCCTTTGTCGTCGTCATGCTGGTTGTCGGCCGCCGGGTCATCCCATGGATCCTGCACTACGTCGCCCACACCGGATCGCGTGAATTGTTCCGGCTGGCGGTGCTGGCCATCGCGCTCGGCGTCGCCTTCGGCGCGGCCAAGCTGTTCGGCGTCTCGCTGGCACTGGGCGCTTTCTTCGCCGGCATGATCATGAGCGAGTCCGAACTCAGCCATCGGGCGGCCGAGGAATCGCTGCCGCTGCGTGACGCCTTTTCCGTGCTGTTCTTCGTTTCGGTCGGCATGCTGTTCGACCCGTTCAGCGTGATCAGCAATGGCTGGCCGGTCCTGGCGACACTGGCGATCATCGTCATCGGCAAATCGCTGGCGGCCTTCGTTATCGTCGTCGCCTTCGGCTATCCGATCGCGACCGCGTTGATGATTTCGGCAAGCCTTGCCCAGATCGGCGAATTCTCGTTCATCCTGGCCGAACTCGGCGTTGGGCTGAAGCTTCTGCCCGAACAGGGACGCGACCTCATCCTCGCCGGTGCTATCCTGTCGATCGTCCTCAACCCGCTGATGTTCCTCGCCATCGACTGGATGAAACCGTGGCTGGAAAGGCGCGCCGCCAAGACGGCGCCGCTCGACGAGGCAAAGCCGATCGGCCCCGCGACGGAGCCAGGCCAGTTGGCTTCGGTTGCGGCACCTGAGACGGAGGACGGCCCGCCGCCCAGGACAGCGCTTACCGGCCATTCCATCCTGGTCGGCTATGGCCGTGTCGGCAGCCTCGTCGGCGCGTCATTGAAGCAGGCCGCCCTGCCCTTTCTCGTCATCGAGGATGCCGACAAGACGCTGGCAAAGCTCAGGGACGACGGCATCGAAACCGTGTCCGGCAACGCCGCGAATAGCGAGGTGTTCGCCGCTGCCAATCCCGAGGGCGCGAGCCGCCTGATTCTCGCCGTCCCCAACGCCTTCGAGGCGGGACAGATCGTGCTGCGCGCCCGCGCCGCCAACCCGAAAATCAACGTCATCGCCCGCGCCCATTCCGATGCCGAGGTCGAGCATCTCAAAGGGCTTGGAGCCGACACCGTGATCATGGGGGAGCGCGAGATCGCCCGTGGGATCGTGGAAGAGGTGCTTGGTCACAAGCCAGAAGCGGCTGAACCGTCCGCTGCCTGAGCCGATCCTGCACGTGCTGGTCTGGCCGATGGCCGGCGAAAGATGCACAGTCGATCTGAACCGTCCGCCCGCGGGCGAGTTGATCACGTCATGAATGCAGAGCCACCGTTTTGAGTGATGCTGTCGAGGTATTTTGCCGGCGGCTTCCCAAGCGCCTTCTTGAACATGGTGATGAAGGCGGTGACGGAACCATAGCCGAGATCACCCGAGACCTGCTGTACGCTGGCACCGGAGGCCAGTTCTCGAATTGCGACGATCAAGTGCAATTGCTGGCGCCAGCGCCCGAAGCTCAGCCCTGTCTCCTTCACGACGAGGCGGGCGAGACTGCTCTCGCTGAGCGCAACGCGGTTGGCCCATTGTGCCAATGTGCTGCGGTCGGCAGGGTCTTGCGCCAGCGCTTCGGCGATCCGCCTCAAGCGTGGCTCGGATGAAATCGGCAGGTGTAGCCGCTGGACAGGCATGCGCGGCAGTTCGGTTAGCAGCGTCCTGATCAAAAGTCCGTCCCTCGCCTCGTCATCCCCCACGCCATCGGGCAGCTCGATGATCAGTTCGCGTAGCAACGGCGAGATCGAAAGGGTGCAGCACCGGTGCGGCAGATCGGCGGCTCCCGGCTCGACATATACGAAGAAAATCCGGGCATTGGCCGTAGCAATATTGCTGTGCTCCATGTCGCCGGGAATCCAGACCCCGCAATGAGGCGGTACCATCCATAAGCCGCTTGGGACGTGGCATGTGACGCCGCCTCCGAGCGCGAATACGAGTTGGCCTTTGCGATGCCGGTGGGCGGGCACCTCCGCTCTGGTTTCGGTGACGTCGACGCGCACCGCAATCGCCGGCGCGACCACATCATCCACATCGAAATCCGGCCAGGGCCAGCGAAGAGGCTGTCTCATGATTGACCACTTTTAGCGATTAAATGCCATGATAGCTAAATTCTTTGAATGGGGAAGTCGATAAGTTCCTGTTTGCGCCCCCAAAGCGAGCCCGGCACGCGGTGCTGCCAGGGGGAAAACCGCCGTCCACGGACCAGTAGGAAGGTACGATCCCATGCTCGCCCTGGTCACGTCTCCCGACAGCGCCACCGGACTGAAGCTCGCCGAGTTCGGGGAACCTCAGCCTTTGGCGAACGAGGCGCTAATCTCGGTCCGTGCAACCTCGTTGAACCGCGGCGAACTGCGCTTGCTCAGCATACGCCCGAATGGCTGGATACCGGGGCAGGACGTCGTTGGGGTCGTCGAACGGGCGGCAGCCGATGGCTCCGGGCCAGCCATGGGCACCCGGGTTGCGGCTTTGGTCGATCAGGCTGGCTGGGCCGAACGCGTCGCCATTCCAACCGAGCGTCTAGCCATCCTGCCGGATGACATCAGCTTCATTTCGGCAGCCGCGCTTCCGGTGGCGGCCACGACGGCGCTAAGGACTTTGCGCCATGGCGGCGACCTGGCCGGCCAGCGGATCCTGATCACCGGCGCAAGCGGCGCGGTCGGCCGTTTCCAGATCCAGATTGCCCGCCAGCAGGGCGGGCGCGTGACCGCAGTCGCCGCCTCCCGGCACGGCGAGGATCTGCGCCACCTAGGTGCCGAGCAAGTCGTCGAGTCGATCGAGTTGGCTGAGGGGCCTTTTTCGCTGATCACCGAGTCCGTCGGTGGTGAAAGCCTCGCACACGCGATCGAGCGTGTCGCACCCGGCGGGACCATTGTCATCTTCGGCTCGAGCACCGGTGAACTCACGCCGTTTGGATTCCGCCAGTTCGTTCCGGGTCACGAGGGCGCGAGGCTTCAGACTTTCGCGTACTACGCCTCTGGTCCGAGCATAGGCGCGGACATCGCCTCGCTACTCGCTCTGGTCTCGGCTGGCCGGCTGGAAACCCGCGTGGCCTTGACCGTCCAGTGGACAGAGATCGCCCAAGCCCTGGAGGCGTTGCGACGGCGCAGCATCAGCGGCAAGGCTGTTCTCACCATGACCGGATGAGCCTGAAATCTCACACGTGCTGGCCGCCATTGATGTGGATTTCGGAGCCCGTCACATAGGAGGCCTGCTGCGAGCACAGGAAGAAGATGATATCGGCGACTTCGGCCGTGGTGCCCAGCCGCCGCAGCGGGATCGTCTCGACGATCTTTTCCGTGCCCGGCGACAGGATCGCCGTGTCGATCTCGCCAGGTGCGATCGCATTGACGCGGATGCCGTGCGGGCCGAAGTCATGCGCCATTTCGCGCGTCAGCGAGCCGAGTGCTGCCTTCGACGTCGCATAGGCGGTGCCGGCGAAGGGATGCACGCGTGTACCGGCGATCGAGGTGACGTTGACGATCGACCCCTTGGCGGACGCCAATTCCCTAAACAATCCTCGCGCCAGCATGATCGGCGCGAAGAAATTGACCTGGAACACGTCGCGCCAGACATGCATCGGCGTGTCGATCGAATTCATGCGGCTGTTGCCGTCCTTGAGCTTCGGCGAGATGCCGGCATTGTTGACCAGCGCATGAAGCTGGCCGCCATGAGCCTCCAGCCGATGGCGGATTTCCGAGATCGCGATGCCGACATCCTCCTGGTCGGCAAGATCGACCTTGATATGGTCCTCCGGACCGGCCGGCCACGGGCAATCCTCGGCAAAAGCCTGGCGCGAGCAGGTGATGACGCGCCAGCCTTCGCGCGAAAAGCGCTTGACCGTAGCATGACCGATGCCGCGGCTGGCGCCGGTCAGCACGATCGTTTTTCTGGTGTCGGCTTCTGCCATTCGCGATCTCCAAAGGGGAGATGTAGCGGAACGCGGCAGCGATGACGAGGGGCGGAATGTCAGCATATGTCGCCACGAAGCGGAACCCGACAGGTGGCTCATTGTTGGGTGGCTGCGGATGCAAGTGAGAAGTTTCGGTCAGGGAAAAGATCATGACACAGCAAGCCCCACTCGACATCGCCATCGCTTTCACCAAAGCTTGGACCAGCCATGACCTCGAAAAAGCCGCGACGTATGTTGCCGATGATGTTGTGTTCGATGGCCCCATGCAGCAATCGACCGGCAAGGACCCCTATTTGAAGGGCCTCACCAAGCTTTCGCAGGATGTGAGCGGCGTTCGCCTGATTGCCGCGTTCGGTGACGACAGCCAGGCGCTGCTAATGTACGATCTGCTCACCGATTCCTCTGGCGCCTTGTCCTGCGCCAAACATCTCAGCACCAGCGACGGCAAGATCCGTCGCGACAAGCTGACCTTTGACACCAAGCAGTTGGGCAGCGCCAAGCCGCGGCCAAAATAGGGGCTCAGCCGCCGGTAAGGATGTCGAGGATCGAGGTCTGCCGCTTCTTGACCGGGCCGCCGACATCGCCGGGCGGCACCGGGCGCTTGATCGATGCGGTGGCGCTGTCACCGCCCGGCATGCCGAAGCCGCCGCCATCGACCGTTTCGGCCGGATGCACAGCGCGAGGCGATGAGGCTTTTTTGGCGGACGGCGCGGATTGGCCAACCGAAGCGGACGGTACTGGTTGCGCCGTGTTGGGCGGTATTTCATCCTGCACGATCGTATCCGCAGGCGTCGACCTCCATGTTCCAGGCAGCGGCCGCACCGGCACGCCTTCATGCGCGGCGACCATGAACTCATGCCAGGCCTGCGCCGGCAGCGCGCCGCCGGTGACCTTCTTCATCGGACTGCCATCGTCATTGCCGAACCAGACGCCGGTGGTGAGATTGGCTGTATAGCCGATGAACCAGGCATCGCGCGAATTCTGGCTGGTGCCGGTCTTGCCGGCGGCCGGCCAGGCAAAGGCCGCCTTCCTGGCGGTGCCGATTTCGACCGTGCCGGTCATCATCGAGTTCATCATACCGACGATCTCGGGCTTGACGACGCGCGGGGCGCCGCCACCATTGTTGTCGTAGAGCACCTTGCCGCCGGCTGTCGTCACGCGGCGAATAAAGTGGACTTCCGGCCGGTAGCCGCCATTGGCGAAGGGGACGTAGGCCGACGTCAGTTCCAGCGGCGTCACTTCAGAGGTGCCAAGCGCGATCGAGGTGTTGGCCGTGAGGTCGGACCCGATGCCCATCCGATGCGCCGCCTCGACGACCGCATCAGGTCCGACTTCCATGGTCAGCTGGGCGGCCACTGAGTTCAGCGACTTCGCCAGCGCCGTCGCCAGCGTCACCTTGCCGAAATACTTGCCGCCGTAATTGGTTGGCGTCCATTTGCCTATTTTGATTGGCGCGTCGTTGCGCACGCTGTCGGGCGTACGGCCGGCCTCCAGCGCCGCCATGTAAACAAAGGGCTTGAACGCCGAGCCCGGCTGGCGGCGCGCCTCCGAGGCGCGATCGAACTGGCTGGTCGAATAATCATAGCCGCCGACCATGGCACGTACCGCACCTGAATTGTCGATCGACACCAACACACCCTGGCTGGCATTGAGCTTCTTGCCGCTGCCGTCGATCAGCCGGCGGATCGATTGTTCAGCGAGCTTCTGCAGCGTGAGATCGACAGTGGTGTCGACGATGATGTCGCCGCGCACGTCGCCGATCAGTTCGGGCAGTTCTTCCATGATTGTATCGGCGACATAATTTTCCGAGCCCGTCCAGTAGGATGCCACCCGCGCCGCCGGCGCGCTCATCGCCGTGGTCAGTTCCTTGGCGCTGATCTTGCCTTCATCGCGCATGGCGGCGAGAACGAGCTGAGAGCGCTGCTCGGCCGCTTTCGGGTCACGCGCCGGAGACAGCCGCGACGGCGCCTTCAACAGGCCGGCGAGGAGTGCGGCCTCAGGCAGCGTGACATCACGCGCGCTCTTGCCGAAATAGCGGCGCGAGGCCGCTTCGACACCATAGGCTCCGGAGCCGAAATAGACCCGGTTGAGGTACATTTCAAGGATCTGATCCTTGGTATGCTTGTGCTCGAGCCACAGCGCCAATAGCACTTCCTGCACCTTGCGTTCCAGCGTGCGATCGGGTGTCAAGAACAGGTTTTTCGCCAATTGCTGGGTCAGCGTCGAGCCGCCTTGCGAAAAACGCCCGCCGAGAATATTGGCCACCATGGCCCTGGTCAGGCCGATCGGATCGATGCCCAAATGCGAATAGAAGCGGCGATCTTCGATGGCGATGACGGCCTCGGGAATATAGGTCGACATTTCATGCAGGCCGACGGCTTCGCCGCCGCTCATGCCGCGATTGGCAAGCAGGTTTCCGTCGACGGAGACGATCCTGATATTGGGCGCGCGGTCGGGAATCGCCCAAGTGGTGGCCGCCGGCATTTTCGCGCCGTAATAGACGACGATGCCGGCAGTCGCGATCCCGCCCCAGATGGCCAGCACGAAGCACCAGTAGAACAACCGGCCGAGCACGCCGAACACACCGCGCCGGCTCTTGCCGCGTCCGCGCCGCGACGATTTCGTCTTGGCCGATTGGCGCTTTGCAGAGGTCTTGCGGTTGCTCGGCACGACGCGATCCTCCTCGCTCACCGAAAAACCGGCCGAGGATGTCGCCCGTGGCGGTCCCTCGAAGCTGGGCTCGATGCGGCTGTCTCTGCGGTTCGCCATGCGCTGTGCTGTCTGTCCCGATGCCTATCGCATCAGCCCGAAATCGGAATCGATTTTCGGAAAGCGCGATGCGAAGCTTCAAAGTCTTAGAGCGCACTCTGTGCGTCCGAACGGATGCACGTCGCTCCATGGCGTCCGGGGTGGAGAGTAGATGCGGCGATTTAAGGGCGGGTTAAATGGTTCAAAGTTAATTCAATGCCTCACGGCACGTCACCGCTCGGATGCATCGAAGGATGGCGGCCCTGCCTTGGCGTCGATTTTCGGCCCGATGGGGATAGGTCATCGGCACATTTTGCGCGGCAGAACCCGGCGCGCTCAGTTTTCCTGGATCGAAATACCGTTGTCGTCGATCTTGAGCTCCACGCCCTTCGGCCTGGTTTGCTCGCGATAGGCATAGATGCCGAGCGCGATGACCACGACGACGAGCGCGCCGATGACGAGATAGAGCGTGTTCTGTTTCATGGCGCGCCCTTGATGTGCTTGAAAGGATCAGGCCTGCTTCACCAGCTTGATCAGCACGAGCAGGATGACCGCACCGATCGTAGCGTGGATGATGGAGGCAAATATACCGCCGCCTATGGCGAACCCCAGCCTTGGAAAGAGCCAGCCGGCAATCAAGGCACCGACGATGCCGACGACGATATTGCCGACCAGGCCGAGGCCGAAACCCTTGACGATCAGGCCGGCGAGCCAGCCGGCGATGGCGCCGATGATGATGAAGACGAGCAGGCTCTCAACACCCATTGCAGTTCCCTCCTGAGCGAACGGTCGCGGAGGGGAAAACTCCGAATCGACCTCCGATTGCAACGGGTCCAAACTATTGGAAAGCAGCCGCTCCCGCCAGCGGCGTCATTCGTCGTCGTCATCCCCCGATGCAGGCCGCCAGCTGATCGGCTCGATCTTCCTTTGCGTATGACCGTCCGTATAGGCCCACCAGCCGGTGTCGTTCTCGTCCCAGTTGCCGCCGGCCGCTTTCAGCCGGTCGAGCGACCGGTACCATCCTTGGGTCGGGTTTGCGCTAGCCTGTCATACCACAAGCTGCTCCTTATCCTGCTCGACTATGTCTTGCAGCGCGACGAGGCCGCCAAACATTGCAATCAACTCTAGCTGAATGCGAAGTGTTTCAGGATCATCGTTCGAGTCCCGATATTGCGTCCTTAGTGCAACGGCGTGAGCCGGGTTATCGGGGAGAGTTGCGTCGTTTTTAACTGGATCATCTACAAGACACAAGGAACGCAAATCGGTATCTGCTTCAGATATCGTCCGAACGCGTTCAGCTTTGCAAAGCAGCGCTCCGGCTGGCTTCTGGTTGCCCGCTATTGCGGCGGACTGTGTCTCGATCTCAGCGGTCGTCATGTGATCGACCCGAAAAAGCGATAGTCCGGACGCCTGTATATGCGATGTCGGAAAGACGCCAGGCTTCAAGCCACCGTCCTTCTTGAAATGCCTTGGACTGACCACAATACGGCCGACACGCTCGGTTGATACCACTGGGCCAAGATCGCCCACGGCCACTTGCTCGCAAGAGCAAAAACCAGAATCGACTGCTGCCATATTCCTCTAGGCCAAGAACATTATCTGAAGCAGATCGTCGGGGATCGACTTCCCATCGAAAACTCCCAGGCCCCGAGCCTCAAGGGCCTTTGACTTGGATTTGGCGTAGTAGGCGAACTTGCCGCCTCCCGTGAACTTGATCGAAATCGATGCGTCCGCTTGATTCCAGAACCAGCCTACGGAGCCATCGGCTGAAGCGGTCGGATCGGGTGGAAGAATCTCAGCGGGAAGCGCAATCAAAAAATCAACGGCGTCGTTGATCGCATGCGAATCTGGCATGGCACTCCCAACGCCATCCCACCCGTTCTCTAAGTCCCGATACTCGAGCATCTCATTAAGAGATGCGCTTCTCAGATCGACCAAAGAGGGCGCTACCGCAGATCCTTCTTGAATCTGCCCGGTGGCCGACATGTCCTTCGCCATCGTTGGCGCATCGCCGAAATTCAAGACGAGAAGGGTGGCAGCGACAGTGATGCCCAACAACGCAGCCTGCCGACTTCCCCCTGTCCACCCTGGATATGCGGGTGGCCTTGCAGTGGTGACGTAAGCGGACGTGCTTTCCGTCACGCTAAGAGAGGGCTCAAATGAGGTCTGACTAAGTGCTTGCATTTTTCAATCCGATCCTTTCGGCGGCCGCCTTGGTCAGGAACTTCGCCAGGATGCTCTTATGGGTATCATGTAGATACGAAAATAGCGTATCAGCATTCCCTTTGAATAGGTCACTAGTTTTTATCGGACTTTCAAGGTCGAGCCTCAAATATATGTCGATCTTCACAGTCGGCAGCATCTTGGCTTGGGAGAGCACCCCGTCAATATGGATCCTTTCGAGAATCTGTCCCGGCACAGGGAGATTTTCCTTTCGGAACCAACCCTGATGGACATGCCACAATTCGCCATGCTGCCCTGCGGTGCTCGGCAAATCCGGATTATCAGGGTCCAGCAACTGATTGACACGTACCGATTTGCTCCGATCTCTCCATTCGAAGAGGTCGACGTATTGTAGCACCACGTTCGTGACCGGGTTTGTCGATATAGCGGCAACTTCGGAAGCATCTTTCAAGAACGCTCTGACCTGTGGCCATATCTCTGCCCAACGCGAATATTCGAGGCAATTGACATTCAGCGATTGCTCCTGTGCTGAAAGTCGCCAGGCAAGCTCGCCATCTGGCTTCACCCGATCGAACAATACGCCGCCCGCCCCTGTAGGCAGCATCTCAGGAGGTGGCAGTTGACCTCCCGCACCCATGAGAAACTGGACCGTGGATTGTCTGCTCAAGCGCGGTAGCATATCGCGCCAGCGATCATGTGAGTTTGCGAGAGCTTCGATTTCCGATCGATTGAATGGGCGTCGCAACATCAGGCCAAAAACCACTTCGGCAATAGCATGACTACCGTTCAGCGGCTCAAAACTCACGAAATCTTCCCCATCAGCGTAGACGTGCATAGCGCAGCACTTAACTGTTGTCTACCACGGCCGATGCAACGCGTCGGCACCATTTCGGCTCGCCGAGGGCGTGGCAGCGGGTCTGCTAGTCATTGATTAACCGTGATTAACCGTGTTCGCGTTTTTTTGACCACACCAGGCTGTAAGTGGTGGAAAACAGCCGCGGCTTTCCGGGCGAGGCGCCAACCGTACCCGGCACGTCCGTCGCTGGGCGCGGAATCCTACCCCCAAATGATCAATACACAATGCTCGTGAAGCGGAGGTAGGTCTCGGCAGGGCTGGAACCCGCGCCAACGGCTTAGAAGGCCGATGCACTCCATTGTGGGCTACAAACGCGCGGCAAGCGCGGCGACCTAACTTCGAACTGAGACACTATTAGATTTTGCAGGCGGTAACGATGGTAACATTGTGGAACAGCTGCAATCGGGAGCCAACTGTGACAAATCTGGAAATGAAAAAACCCGCCTCGGCGGGCGGGTCGTTGGCGCGAAAAAGCACCATAGACAAATTAGTAGCATAGCTGCCGGCACAAAGCAAGAACAAAATATGCCGCGCTGGGACAAATCGCTTCAGCCGCCCGGCAACATACCCACGTCATTCGTCGTCGTCATCTCCCGATGCAGGCCGCCAGCTGATCGGCTCGATCTTCCTTTGCGTATGACCGTCCGTATAGGCCCACCAGCCGGTGTCGTTTTCGTCCCAGTCGCCGCCGGCCGCTTTCAGCCGGTCGAGCGACCGGTACTGCGCGATGGATTCGTTCATCACCCCGTCGCTGTCCTTCCAGTAGACGGTGACCTTGGAGCCGTCCTTGGGCGCGGTTTCGATTGGTTCCCGGGCAGCCATATTTCATCCCCTCCATGGACCGACAGAACGTCGCGGCGGACATCTGGTTCCACCCTTAGCTGTGGGCAAAGATGTCTGCCTCATCCCAACCCATCAGGTCGAGTTTCGCACGCGTCGGCAGGAAGCGGAAGCAGGCCTCGGCCTCCTTGGTCCGTTTGTCGCGCGCCAGCCGCGCCGTCAGAACGTCGCGCAGCTGGTGCAGATAGAGCACGTCGGAGGCCGCATATTCGAGCTGTTCGGGCGACAGCGTCTCCGCCGCCCAGTCCGACGATTGTTGCGCCTTCGACAGGTTGACGCCGAGAAGCTCAAAGCAGATGTCCTTCAGCCCGTGCCGGTCGGTGTAGGTTCGGGTAAGCCGCGAGGCGATCTTGGTGCAGAACACCGGCTCCGGCATGACGCCGAAGGCATTGTAGAGCACGGCGAGATCGAAACGGCCGAAATGGAAGAGCTTGATTATGCTGCGGTTCCTGAGCAGGCTGACGAGGTTTGGCGCCTTCTTCTGGCCGGGCGCGATCTGGATGACGTCGGCGGAACCGTCGCCCGGCGAGATCTGCACCACGCAAAGCCGGTCGCGATGCGGATTGAGCCCCAGCGTCTCCGTGTCGATGGCGACCGCCCCGACGTCGTAGTGCAAGAGCCCCGGCAGGTCGTTCTTATGGAAGCGGATTTCGCTCATCGTCTTCTCCGGTCGCGACCTATGCGTACTTTGTGCGTCCGACTGGACGCACGTCGCGCTAGCCCGTCCTCGCCGCGATCCGATGAAAAATCAACAGAAAGTTGAATTCTTGCCCTGTCAGCGTGTCAGCGCATCGAGAATGCGTGCCCAGGAGCGTTGCCCCTTGTGGAACGAACTCATCTCGTATTTCTCGTTCGGCGAATGGATGCGATCATCGTCGAGCCCGAAACCAACGAGCAGGGATTCGATGCCGAGATAGGTCTGGAAATCGCCGACCACCGGGATCGAGCCGCCGCTTCCCGTCGTCACCGCCGGCTTCGGCCATTCGTCGGACAGCGCGTCCTTGGCCTTGGCGAGAAACGGCGAGTCATAGGAAAGCTGGATCGCCGGCGAGCCGCCATGCGGGTGGAAATCGACTGAGCAGTCGGCCGGGACGCGCTCCCGGACGAAGGCCTGGAAAGCGGCGCGGATCTTTTCCGGATCCTGCTTGTGGACGAGGCGGAAGGACACTTTTGCCGAGGCTTCCGCCGCGATCACTGTCTTGAACCCCTTGCCGGTATAGCCGCCGGTAATGCCGTTGAACTCGGCCGTCGGCCGCGCCCAGGTGAGTTCGAGCACCGAGCGGCCCTTTTCACCGGATGGGATCGACAGGCCGACAGGTCCAAGGAATGTCTCGGCGGTCTCGCCGAGCGTCTCCCACGACTTCAGGATCTGCGAAGGCGTCTCCTCGACACCGTCGTAGAACCCCGGAATGGTGACACGGCCGTTCTCGTCGTGAATGTCGGCCAGGATCCTGGCCAGGATGCGGATCGGATTGGCGGCAGCACCGCCATAGAGACCGGAATGCAGGTCGCGGTCGGCGGCTTTCACCGTGATCTCCTCGCCGACCAGCCCACGCAGCGCGACGCAGATCGACGGCGTATCGCGGTCCCACATGCCGGTGTCGCAGACAAGCGCGAAGTCGGCCTTGAGTTCGGCGGCGTTTGCCTCGAGGAACGGCTTCAGCGATGGCGAGCCGGACTCCTCCTCGCCTTCGAACAGGATCGTGATGCGGCACGGCAACCCGCCATGCACCTGCTTCCAGGCGCGGCAAGCCTCGACGAAGGTCATCAGCTGCCCTTTGTCGTCTGCCGAACCGCGTCCCGTGATCACCTGATGGCCGGGCTCGATCTCCTTCACCGAAGGCGCGAACGGGTCGCTGTCCCAGAGCTCGATCGGATCGACCGGCTGCACGTCGTAATGGCCATAGAACAAAACATGCGGTGCACCCGCCGGTCCGTCATGATGCGCCACCACCATCGGATGGCCCGGCGTGTCACGCACGCTGGCGTCGAAACCGATCAGCTTGAGCTCCGCCACCAGCCATTCCGCCGCTTTACGGCAGTCTGCGGCGTAGGCTGGATCGGTGGATATCGACTTGATCCTAAGCAGGCCGAACAGGCGCTCCAGGCTCTCGTCGAGGTTTTTGTCGAGGCGGTCGAGGACGGGGGAAACTGAGGACATTTTTATCAGGCCTTTCGATTCTGAGCGGCAACCCTAAAGCTGCGAGGCAGAAACGAAAAGCCGGCGGTCGTTGGACCACGCGCGTCGAAAGGCAAAAAAATGCCGCCGTGGTGGAGGGGGAACCACGGCGGCCTTTACTCGAAACGATGCGGCAGCCCGGAGAGGGGGATAGGCTGCCGCAAGTGTCCGGGATAGGCGGGGGACGGGCCTTGCTCCGGACGTCGGCGAAAAAATGCCGATGGCGTTTATCTGTGTCTCCGAACGTGGCGATTCAAGGGCACGAAGATTACAGTTTTGTAACATGCCCGTGATCGGATCGACTTGTCAGGGATGTTGCGGGAACCGGTGGTTGAGGCCGCCTTTGGCATGGACCACGACGCCGCGCCGCGCTATCCCTTCGTCCCATGAAAAAAGGCGATCATCTCTTCCTTGTCGACGGCTCCGGCTACATCTTCCGTGCCTATCACGCACTACCGCCACTGACCCGCAAATCCGACGGGCTGCCGACAAGTGCCGTGCTCGGCTTCTGCAACATGGTGTGGAAGCTGACGCAGGACGCCCGCAACACCGATGTCGGCGTGGTGCCGACGCATTTCGCTGTGATCTTCGATTATTCGTCGAAAACCTTCCGCAACGATCTCTACCCCGAATACAAGGCCAACCGCTCGGCGCCGCCGGAAGATTTGATCCCGCAGTTCGGCCTGATCCGCCAGGCGACCAGGGCCTTCAACCTGCCCTGCATCGAGATGGAGGGCTTCGAGGCCGACGACCTGATCGCCACCTATTGCCGGCTTGCCTGCGAGGCCGGCGCCGATACCACCATCATCTCTTCCGACAAGGACCTGATGCAGCTGGTCGGCGCAACGGTCGACATGTACGACCCGATGAAGGACCGTCAGATCGGCGTTCCCGAAGTCATCGAGAAATGGGGTGTGCCGCCCGAGAAGATGATCGACCTGCAGGCGCTGACCGGCGATTCGGTCGACAATGTGCCGGGCGTGCCCGGCATCGGGCCGAAGACGGCGGCGCAATTGCTCGAGCAGTTCGGCGACCTCGACGGGCTGTTGGCGCGCGCCGGCGAGATCAAGCAGGACAAGCGCCGCGAATCGATCATCGCCAATGCCGACAAGGCGCGCATCTCGCGTGACCTGGTGACGCTGAAGAACGACGTGCCGGGGATCGGCGGGCTCGACGATTTCGTGTTGCACCCGCCCGACGGACCAAAGCTGATCGGCTTCCTCAAGACCATGGAATTCTCCACGCTGACCCGCCGCGTGGCGGAAGCGACCGGAACGGAAGCGGCTGACGTCAAGGCCGTTCCCGTCATTATCGAGCGCGCCGACACCGCGCATGGCCCCGATGTCGGGTTTGGAATGCCGGCAGCCGCCAAAAGCGCGGCGGGCGCAGTGACAGACGAAGCCGGGGAAGCGGTGCCGGCCACCATCAAGCTGGAACCCAAGGAAGGCGACACCCCTTCTCTTCTCTCAGCGCTTCGCTTCGAGGACGCCACCGCCAGGAAGATCGACACCAGCGCCTACGTCACCATCCGCGACACAGCAGCGCTGAGGGCGTGGGTGGCAGAGGCGATGGAGACCGGCGTCGTCGCCTTCGACACCGAGACCACCTCAACCGACCCTATGCAGGCCGAACTGATCGGCCTCTCCATGGCCACCGCCCCCGGCCGCGCCGCCTATGTTCCGCTCGCCCACAAAAGCGGCAACGGCGACCTGCTCGGCGGCGGAGTGGTCGAAAACCAGATCCCGATCCGTGAGGCGCTTGGCATTCTGAAGCCGTTGCTGGAGGACAGGTCGGTTCTCAAGATCGTGCAGGAGCTGAAATACGACCTCGTCGTGATGAGCCGCCACGGCATCGACGTCGCCCCCTTCGACGACACCATGCTGATTTCCTACGTGCTCGACGCAGGCACCTCTGGCGGCCACGGCATGGCGGCCCTGTCGGAAAAGTGGCTCGGCCACTCGACCATTCCGCTCAAGGAACTGGCCGGCTCGGGCAGGAGCTTCGTCGGCTTCGACCAGGTCGATATCGACAAGGCAACGGCCTATGCCGCGGAGCACGCCGATGTGACGCTCAGGCTCTGGCGAGTGCTAAAGCCACGGCTTGCCGCCAAGGGCCTCGTCTCGGTCTACGAGCGGCTGGAACGGCCGCTGGTGCCGGTGCTGGCAAAGATGGAGCAGCGCGGTATCTCCGTCGACCGGCAGATCCTGTCGCGGCTCTCCGGCGAACTGTCACAAGGCGCCGCGCGGCTGGAGGATGAAATCTACCAACTCGTCGGCGAGCGCATCAATATCGGCTCGCCAAAACAGCTCGGCGACATCCTGTTCGGCAGGATGGGCCTGCCCGGCGGCTCCAAGACCAAGACCGGCCAGTGGTCGACCTCGGCGCAGCTCCTCGAAGACCTCGCCGCCGAAGGCCACGAGCTGCCGCGCAAGATCGTCGACTGGCGCCAGCTGACCAAATTGAAATCGACCTATACCGACGCGCTGCCCGGTTTCGTCCATCCCGATACGAAACGCGTTCACACTTCCTATGCCCTTGCCGCGACGACGACGGGCCGGCTGTCGTCCTCCGATCCCAATTTGCAGAACATTCCGGTCCGCACCATCGAGGGGCGAAAGATCAGGACGGCTTTCATCGCCGACAAGGGCAACAAGCTGGTTTCCGCCGACTACAGCCAGATCGAGCTGCGCGTGCTCGCCCATGTCGCCGAGATCCCGCAGCTCAAGCAGGCGTTTGCCGACGGCGCCGACATCCACGCCATCACCGCGTCGGAGATGTTCAACGTGCCGGTCGAGGGCATGCCCTCGGAGATACGCCGCCGCGCCAAGGCGATCAATTTTGGCATCATCTACGGTATTTCCGCCTTTGGCCTCGCCAACCAGCTGTCGATCCCGCGCGAAGAGGCGGGCGCCTACATCAAGAAATATTTCGAGCGCTTCCCTGGCATTCGTGACTATATCGACGCAACCAAGGCCTATGCCCGCGAGCACGGCTTCGTCGAAACCATCTTCGGCCGCCGCATCCATTATCCGGAGATACGCTCTTCCAATCCTTCGGTCCGCGCCTTCAACGAGCGCGCCTCGATCAATGCCCGGCTGCAGGGCACCGCGGCCGACATCATCCGCCGCGCAATGATCCGCATGGACGACGCGCTGGAAAAGGCGAAGCTTTCCGCCCGCATGTTGCTGCAGGTGCATGACGAACTGGTCTTCGAGACGGTGGAAGCGGAGGTCGAGGCGACGATCCCCGTCGTGCGCCACGTGATGGAGAACGCCGCGATGCCGGCGGTGTCGATGTCGGTGCCGCTACATGTCGACGCCCGCGCCGCCAACAATTGGGAAGAGGCGCATTGAGGTGAGCGAAATGTTGCCGCTCTCAACGGCCACATTCCTCTCTTTTGCGCTTGCAGCCCTGCTGATTGAACTGACACCAGGTCCGAACATGACTTATCTGGCGTTGGTTTCGGCCAATGACGGCCGCCGTGCAGGCTTTGCCACCGTGGCGGGCATTGCATTGGGCTCGCCGTCATCGGTGGCATCGCATCCTTTGGTGTCGCCGAACTGATCCAGGCGTCTTCCCTGCTCTACGAGGGACTTCGCTGGGCTGGCACGCTGTTCCTCCTCTACCTTGCCTGGGAGGGCTGGACCGCTGGAACCGACGTGGTTTCGAGTAGTGGCGACCCAGGCGGCAAATACTTCATGCGCGGGCTTGTTACCAATCTCCTCAACCCGAAGGCGGCAATCTTCTACGTCGCCGTGCTGCCGACTTTCGTCGAGGCCGGGCGCCCTGTACTTGCCCAGACCACCCTGCTCACGGTGGTCTATGTGGTAATCGCAACAGCCATACATGGAATGATCGTCGTGCTGGCGGGAACACTGGAACCATTCCTCAACGATCCCCGGCGGGAACGGATTAGCCGGCGCCTGCTTTCCGCCTTGCTGGCGCTTGTCGCGCTCTGGTTCGCCTGGTCGACGGCGCGCTAGTGCCTTTGGGCTAAGCCGCCTCGGCCAGGCATTTCGCACAGGTGCCGCGGAACTCGATCACCGCCTTCTTGGCGGCAAAGCCGGTCGAGCGCACCCATTCGTCGAGCCGATGTCCGACATCGTGGTCGGAAAACTCCGTCACCTGGCCGCATGTGTCGCAGATGGCAAAGGCGGTCATCGAATGGCTGTGGTCGTGCGGCTCGGCGCAGGCGACAAAGGAATTGAGGCTTTCGAGCCTGTGCACGAAACCGGACTTCACCAGCGTGTCGAGCGCGCGATAGACCTGCAGCGGCGCGCGGAAGCCTCGCTCGCGAAGCTGGTCGAGCAATGTATAGGCGCTGAGCGGACCGCTGGCGGCCTCGAGTTTCTCGAGCACGCACAACTGATTTTTCGTCAGCACATCCCTTGCCGCCATGATTCTGTTCCAACCCCGTTTTGCGCCGCTCGCACGTCATTTCGGCATGCAATCGGCTCCAGTCCTCTCCAGATAGCGACGATCGGGCATTTTTGCTACTGTTTCGGTGCTGGCACGGCGCAGAGCCTGCCAAACTTCGAGCAGACTCAAATTTCGACCAGTTATTGGCGGCCGAGTACATGGAAACGGCGAGAGCAGTTCCCGCCGCACCTGTTCGGCTATGCGTTTCCAGTCACTTCCGTGGCGGACCCTTGCGCTCTGCGGAGGCGGCCCACAGATTGATGTCGGCTTCGCGCGCATAGGTGTCGATTTCGGCAAGCTCGGCATCGCTGAAGTCGAGCGCCTTCAGCGCGCCGACGCAATCCTCGACCTGTTCCGGCCGGCTGGCGCCGATCAGCGCCGAGGTCACCCGGCCCTTGCGCAGCACCCAGGCCAGCGCCATCTGCGCCAGCGTCTGCCCGCGGCGGCCGGCTATGGCATTCAGCGCCTTGATGTTGGCGATGGTCTTGTCGTTGATGAAGGCCGCCTTCAGCGACTTGCCTTGGCTGGCGCGGCTGCCCTCAGGGATGCCGCCGAGATATTTGTCAGTCAACATGCCTTGCGCCAGCGGCGTGAACACGATCGAGCCGACGCCGAGCCCCTCCAGCGTATCGAGCAGACCGTCGTCCTCGACCCAGCGATTGAGCATCGAATAGCTCGGCTGGTGGATGACGCATGGCGTGCCGAGCTGCTTCAATATGTCGGCGGCCTCGCGCGAGCGCTGCGAATTGTAGGAGGAGATGCCGGCATAAAGCGCCTTGCCCGAGCGCACCGCGCGATCGAGTGCGCCCATCGTTTCTTCCAGCGGAGTATCGGGATCGAAGCGATGCGAATAGAAGATATCGACATAGTCGAGCCCCATCCGCTTCAGGCTCTGGTCGAGGCTGGCCAGCACATATTTGCGCCCGCCCCATTCGCCATAGGGCCCGGCCCACATCTCATAGCCGGCCTTGGTCGAGATAATCAGCTCGTCGCGATAACCTGAGAAATCGGTCCGCAGGATT
Organism: Mesorhizobium sp. M0938; assembly: GCF_040319125.1. NCBI lineage: Bacteria > Pseudomonadati > Pseudomonadota > Alphaproteobacteria > Hyphomicrobiales > Phyllobacteriaceae > Mesorhizobium > Mesorhizobium sp. M0938. Next base: position 153,469 of record NZ_JAMYNS010000011.1, read on the forward strand.
TCGCCGAAAGCCGTCTCCGCCGAGCCGGGCGGTGGACCGTAATTGTTGGCGAGGTCGAAATGCGTGATGCCGAGATCGAAAGCCTTGCGCGCGATCGCCTGCTTGGTCCGGTGCGGCGTGTCGTCACCGAAATTGTGCCAGAGCCCGAGCGAGATCGCCGGCAATTTCAGGCCGGATCGCCCGCAGCGATTGTAGATCATTTTCTCGTAGCGGTTTTCGGCGGGCACATAGGGCATGGGAGATCCTCAAATTAAAAGCGAGCCCGGCAGTTCCCACCGCGAAAAAAGGGGGAGTCGGCTCTGCCTCTCACCCTTAGCCTCTCCCCGTTTCTATGGGGAGAGGGGTCGACGGTAAACTAGACGTGTCGCAATCACTGAAGCGCCCGCCCTATTTCTTCTTGGCCAACAGCTCTTTCGCCTCCTTGATGCCCAGTGCCGCAGGCCGTTCGCAGGTGGTCTGCATGGCGACGAACTTTCCGCTCGCGCCCGATCGCAGCATGCCGGTCATCACATCGACGGCATGTAGCGCCAGTTCCATCGAGCAACGGTGCGGCCGGCCTTCCGCAATCGCCAGCGCCATGTCGGCGAGACCGGCGGTGCGGTAGTTGGCCATCATGCCGTGCGAATGCATCTGGTTAGGCACGCCGAACGGATGCTTCCATTTCGGCAGCTTCTTGACCGGCTTGGCGGCGTCGGTGATGCGAACGTCGCCCCCGAAGAAATTCGGATCCGGCAAGAACACCGTGCCCAACTCGCCGTAGAGCTCCATCGGCGCATGGCCGTGGCTCCACACGTCCCAGCTCGTATTGAGCGTCACCACGGCGCCATTCTCGAACTCCATCACGCCGTGAATCGTCGTCGGCGTGGCGACCAGGATTTTTTCGCCCGCGCGAGGCTTGGACGAGATCGTGCGTTCCGTCGTCGGGATCGAAGCGAAGGCTGCCACCTGCTTCACCGGCCCGATCAGCTGGATCAAATTGGTGATGTAATAGGGTCCGATGTCGAGCACCGGCCCAGCGCCAGGCTGGAAGAAGAAGTCCGGATTGGGGTGCCAATGCTCCATCCCATGGCTCATCACGTGGCATGTACCGCTGGTGATCTTGCCGAGCTTGCCGGTATCGATCAGGTTGCGGACAAGCTGGTGCGCGCCACCGAGGAAAGTGTCGGGCGCCGAGCCGATGCGCAGTCCGTCTCTCTCCGCCAGCTTCTTCAGGTCGAGCCCTTCCTTGACCGACAGCACGAACGGCTTTTCAGAATAGACGTGCTTGCCGGCATCGAGGATCTGTTTCGACACTTCGTAGTGCACCGCCGGAACGGTGAGGTTGACGATGATGTCGATATCGCCGGCCTTGAGCAGCCCTTCGACCGTCTCGGCGCGCAGCTTGAACTCCTTCGCCCGCGCCTTGGCCGCATCCATGTTGATATCTGCGCATGCGCGCATCTCGATGCCGCGAAACAGCGGCGCAAACGAGAAATACGCCTTCGAGATGTTGCCGCAGCCGATGACGCCGACCCCAAGTTTTTTTGCCATGCTGGTTTGCTCCTAATAGGTCTTGGCGGCTGCGATCGAGCGGCGGGCGAAGCGCTCGGCGTCGTTGGGATTGTCCTGTTCCATGACGTAGTATTTGGCGGCGCTCTTGGCGCGTAGCGCCTTGATTAGGCCAGCCCAGTCGATCGTGCCGTAGCCGACATCCGACCAGCCGTCCTCGTCGAGACCCTCGCCGGGCTTGGCAATGTCCTTGACATGGATGGCGGCGATGCGTTTGCCATACTTCTCGATCCAGGGTAGCGGATCGTCGCCGCCACGCACCAACCAGGCCACGTCCATCTCCCAACCGATATCGGGCGCCGCCGCCAGGATATGGTCCTGCGGCACCGAACCGTCGGCAAGCTTCTTGAACTCGAAATCATGATTGTGCCAGGCAAAGCCGTAGCCGGCTTTCTCAGCCGTCTCGCCGACCTTGGCCAGGCGGGCGCCGAAATTGCGCCAACCGGCCGTGTCGGTCGGCCTGCTCTCGGCGACCAGATAGGGGCAGATCAGCAGTGTGATGCCGAGCGCGTCGGCGATTTTGCGCACACCGTCGAAATCCTTCTCGAGCGCATCGATCGAGAAATGGCCGGTCGGCATGGTGAGGCCGTTCTTGTCGAGTTCGGTACGAAACGCCTTGGGGTCGTCATAGACGCCGCCGAACCCTTCGACTTGCGAATAGCCGAGCTCGCCCAGCATCTTCAGCACCCCGTCCCAAGGTTGGAAATTGCGGGCGCTGTAAAGTTGGAATGACCAATTCATCGTCTCTGTCCGTTCTCTGGGGATGGATGTGCTTGAGGTGAAGTTCTTGGGAACGAGGTCTGGGGCGTTACAGGCGGTTACCGGTTGCGGCGTCGAACAGCGAAGCGCGCATCGGATCAAAACCGATGCTCACGGTGTCGGCGTTGGTTGGCGTGCGCTCGGATGTCACCCGCACCGTGAAATTCTGATTTGCGAGCTTCAGCCAGACCAGCGTGTCGGAACCCATGGGCTCGACGACCACGACATTTGCCGTGGCTGTGAACGGCCATCCGGAGCCGCTGTTGAACGCGACATGCTCGGGCCGGATACCGAACACGGCAGCCCCCGGCACGGGCTCCTTTTCGAAAGCATAGGTGGCAAGCGGGATCCGCACATCGTCGGCGGCGAAGTGCCAATTGCCATCGTCCTTCTCCAGCCGGCCGTCGAGGAAATTCATCGCCGGCGAGCCGAGGAAGCCGGCGACGAAACGGTTGACCGGGCGATTGTAGATGGTCTGCGGTGCGTCGAGCTGCTGGATCACGCCGCCCTTCATCACCGCGATGCGGTCGGCCAGCGTCATCGCCTCGATCTGGTCGTGGGTGACATAGATCATGGTGTTCTGCAGCTTGCTGTGCAGCAGCTTGATTTCGACACGCAGCTCCGCGCGCAGCTTGGCGTCGAGATTGGAAAGCGGCTCATCGAACAGAAAGACGTCGACGTCGCGCACCAGCGCCCGCCCGATGGCCACACGTTGGCGCTGGCCGCCGGACAGCGCCGACGGCTTGCGTTGCAGCAGCGGCTCGATCTGCAGGATTTCGGCGGCCCGTGCGATGCGCTTGGCGATCTCGTCCTTGGCGATGCCGGCGACGCGCAGCCCGAAGGACAGGTTCTTCTCCACCGTCATCTGCGGATAGAGCGCATAGGACTGGAACACCATGCCGATGCCACGGTCCTTGGGTTCCTCCCAGGTGACGTTCTTGCCCTTGATGAAGATGCGGCCGTCCGAAACGTCGAGCAGCCCGGCGATGCAGTTGAGCAAGGTCGACTTGCCGCAGCCGGACGGCCCCAGCAGCACGATGAACTCGCCCTCGGCGACATCGATGTTGAGCGTCTCCAGCACCGAAATCGCGCCGAAATTCAGCGACAGGTCCTGGATCGAGACACTGGGATTCTGGATTGAACCAATGGGATTTTCCATTCTTGTCATCATCATCCTTTCACCGCGCCGGCGGCGATGCCACGCACGAAGAGCTTGCCGGAAATGAAGTAGACGACGAGCGGTACCAGGCCGGTCAGGATGGTGGCGGCCATATTGACGTTATATTCCTTCACGCCTTGCACCGAGTTGACGATGTTGTTGAGCTGCACCGTCATCGGATAGGTGTCGGGACGGGTGTAGACGACGCCGAACAGAAAGTCGTTCCAGATGCCGGTCACCTGCAGGATGATGGCGACGACGAAGATCGGCAGCGACATCGGCAGCATGATACGGAAATAAATGCCCCAGAAGCCGGCGCCGTCGACGCGCGCCGCCCGGAACAGCTCCTCCGGCATCGAAGAAAAATAATTGCGAAACAACAATGTCAGGATCGGCATGCCGAAGATGGAATGGACGATCACCAGGCCGCTTAGGCTGCCGTAGAGGCCGATTTCGCGCAGGATGATGACGATCGGATAGATCATCACCTGATAGGGGATGAAGGCGCCGACGATCAGGATCACGAAGAAGGTGTCGGCCCCCTTGAAGCGCCAGTTGGCCAGCGCGTAGCCGTTCACGGAAGCGATCGCGATCGACAGGATGACGGACGGAATGGTGATGCGCACCGAATTCCAGAAGCCGCGCGAGAGCCCGTCGCAGTTGAGACCGGTGCAGGCGCTGGACCAGGCCTTCACCCATGGCTCAAAGGTAATCTCGAGCGGCGGTGAGAAGATGTTGCCGAGGCGTATCTCCGGCATGCCCTTGAGCGACGTCACCACCATCACATAGAGCGGCAGCACATAGTACAGTGCCACCACGATGAGCGTGCCATAGAGGAAGATGTTGCGGCGCGAGAACACATGCCGCGGCTTCGGTCCTCGCGGCCCGGATGCCTCAAGCCCGATGGAGCCCATACCGGCAGGCAGGGAAACGGCATGATCAGCCACGCTTCTTGCCTCCAAATTCGAGATAGGCCCACGGCACGATGACGACCGCCACCGACAGCAGCATCATCGTCGAGGCGGCGAAGCCCTGACCGAGGTTCTGGGCGAAGAACATGTAGTCATAGACATATTTGGCCGGCACTTCGGAGGCGATGCCGGGACCGCCACTCGTCTGGGCGACGACCAGGTCATAGACCTTGACGATACCGGCAGCGATGATGACAAGCGCGGTGATGAAGACCGGCCGCATCATCGGGATGATGATGAAGAGATAGGTCTTCAGGGTGGGTATCCCATCCACCCGCGCGGCCTTCCAGATATCCTCGTCGATGCCGCGCAGCCCCGCCAGCATCAGGCACATGATGAGCCCGGTGCCTTGCCAGAGCGCGGCGATCAATATGCCGTAGATGACGATGTCGGAATTATAGAGCGGATCGAAGTTGAAGCTTTCCCAGCCGAGGCCGCGCACCACCCCCTGGATTCCGAACTCCGGGTTGAGCAGCCACTGCCAGACGAGACCAGTGACGATGAAGGAGAGCGCGAAGGGGTAGAGGAAGATCGTGCGGAACGTGTCCTCGAAGCGGATCTTCTGGTCGAGCAGCGCCGCCAGTATGAAGCCGATGACGAGAGAGAACACCAGCGACAGCACGCCGTAAATCAGGAGGTTCTCAATGGAGACCAACCAGCGCGGCGTCGACCAAAGCCGATAATACTGGTCGAGCCCGACGAAGTTCAGCCGCGGCAGGAGCTTCGAATTGGTGAAGGAATAGAGCACCGTCCACGCGCTGCCGCCGACGAAGATCACCAGTGCGGTGAGGACCATCGGAATAGAGGCAACCTTGGCGTTAAGATTGCGGAAGAGTTGGTTGGGGCGTTCGCTCTTGCTCATCTGCACAGCCGGGCTGGATCGGGTAAGGCCGAAGGGTCAGGGCCGAAGGGTTAGGGCTTTGACCCGGAGCTCCCGGCCCCGCGGTCGCGGGCCGGGAGCGAGCGGTTCGTCGATCGTCAATCCGCTGAGGCGACGATGTCGGCGAAGCGCTTTTGCGCCTCTTCCACGGTCATGTCAGGCTTGGCGAAGAACTCGGAGAAAAGGTCCTCCTTCTGCTTTTGAGTGTCCTGCGTCAGCAGCTGGTCGGTCCAGGGCATGACGCTGCCCTTGGCCAGGATGTCGAGCCCTTTCCTCATGCAGTCGTTCGCCGCCTGGAGGTCGACATCGCCGCGCACCGGCAGCGACCCCTTCTTGAGGTTGAAGGCGACCTGCGTCTTGGGATCGAGCAGCGTTTCGGCCAGCGCTTCCTGCGCCTTGGACTTTTCAGCGTCTTGCAGCAGCGGGAAGTAGAAGGCGTCACCGCCGGTGGCGATGACCTCGTTCAGGCCAAGGCCGGGAAGACACGTATAGTCCTTGCCGGCGGTCTGGCCGGCAACCTGGAATTCGCCCTGCGCCCAGTCGCCCATGATCTGGCCGCCGGCCTTGCCAGAGATGACGAGATTTGTGGCCTGGTTCCAGTCCTGCACATTGGTGTTCTTCGCCATCTTGCGGGCATCGTCGGCGGCCTTGAACACCTTGGCGACCTCGGGCCCGGCAGCGAATTCCGCGTCCTTGTCGCGATAGACCTTCAAGAAAGTATCCGTGCCGCCGACCGCCGTAAGCAGCACGTCGAAGGTCCCGGAGGATTGCCAGGGCTGCCCGCCGACCGCGAGCGGTATGATGCCTGCTTTTTCCAGCGCAGGGGCGGCTGCGACATACTCGTTCCAATTCTTCGGCACTGGCACACCGGCCTTTTCGAAGGCCGCGTTCGACAGCCACAGCCACTGCCAGGAGTGAATGTTGACCGGCACGCAATAGATCTTGCCGTCGAGGGTGCAGCCGTCGAGCAGGCTCTTGGGCTGTACGATTTCCGTCCACTTGTCCCTGGTGGCGAGGTCGGTCAAGTCGCGCATCAGACCGGCCTGCACCAATTCTTCCGCTTGCCGGCCGTGGTTGAACTGGGTCGCGCCCATCGGGTCGCCGCCAGTGATGCGGCTGATCATGATCGGCCGCGCCGTGCCGCCGGAGCCGGCGATAGCGCCGTCGATCCAATGATTGCCTGTCGCGTCGAACGCCTTGGCGAGTTCGGCGACCGCTGCCGCCTCGCCGCCCGAAGTCCACCAATGGGTGACTTCCAGATCCGTCGCTGCCGCCGGACCGGCGAATGGCAGCGCGGTTGCCGCCGCCGACACAGCGGTCAAGAATTGGTATCGCATTTCGGCTCCTCCCAGAATCTGAAACGTTACAGATTTTCGATACGGCAATTGCGCTGGGCGTGCAACCCCTGATTAGGAGCGGTTCGCGATTTTTTCGAGCCGCGAACAAATCCGCAGCCGATTCTCCGCCATTGCGCCGCAACAAGACAGATTGCACTGCAAAAATGTTGCTGAAACGCACGAATTCGGCCAAATTCTGTGCCGCCGGCAAGCTCTTGCCGACGGCCAACGACTTTGCCTCGAATGGAATGTCGCTCGCGCAGAGCACCTGCCCCAAACCGTTGCGCGATGGCAAGTGACAATCTGTAACGTTTCAATGTATAGGTGTCCGTCAGGCGGAGAGTCGCGGGCGAGCCACAATCCGCCGATTGCCGGTCTGCACGGCAACTGCTATGCGCCTGACGGGCGGGACGAATGGACAGACATCGAACGGAAAAGGACGACGAGGCGTCGGGACAGGGCCGGCCGACGCTGAAGACGCTTGCCTTCATGACCGGGCTGGGCGTCACCACCGTGTCGCGAGCGCTGAAGGACGCGCCCGAAATCGGCGCCGAGACCAGGCGGCGCGTCCAACTCGTCGCCAGGCAGATCGGCTACCGCCCCAACCGTGCTGGCGTCCGCCTGCGGACCGGCAAGACCAACGTCATCAGCCTCGTGCTCAACACCGAGCACGAGATCATGAGCTTTGTCTCGGATATCATCTACGGCGTCTCGGAAGTCATCGCCGACACGCCCTATCACCTGATCGTCACACCCTATTCACGCTCGCAGGATCCCTTGGACCCGATACGTTATCTGGTGGAGACCGGCTCCGCCGACGGCGTCATCATTTCACGCACCCAGCCCAATGACCCCAGGGCCCGTTACATGCTGGAGCGCGGCATCCCCTTTGCCACGCACGGCCGCACCGACATGGGGCTGATCCACCCCTATCATGATTTCGACAACTACGCGTTTGCGACCGAAGCTGTGCGCCACCTGGCCGGCATCGGCCGCCGCAGGCTGGCCCTCCTGGCACCGCCAGTCGAGCTGACCTATCACCGCCATGCGCTGAACGGCTTTACCGATGCACTGAGCGAAGTCGGCGCCAGCGAGATCCCGTTCAACACCGTTTCGATCGACCATTCGATCGAGCAGATCAGGATGAGGACCGCACAGCTGATGCGCCGCGACGTCAGGCCGGATGGCTTCGTCAGCAGCGCCGCCGCAGCGACACTGGCCATCGTCGCCGGCATCGAGGACGCCGGCCTCAAGCTCGGCCGCGATGTCGACGTGGTGTCCAAGCAGTCGTCCGACCTGCTGCACCTGTTCCGCAGAGAATTGCTGGTCGTCAATGAGGACTTCCGGCTGGCCGGCGCCGAGCTCGCTCGCTCCGTGCTGGGTTGGATCGGCGGCGCGGGACCTGGTTCCCTGCAAAGCCTGAGCGTGCCAACCGATGTTCTGGCCTATCGCCGTCCCGACTAGAGCGGGATACGTTCAAATTGAACTGGGCATCCCGCTCCATCACCGCGATCCGCTTTCCCACCGGCGAGAAGGGCCAGGTGCGCGGCTTCGACGGCGTGCTAGACAGCTCCGTGGCCGCCCTGAGCGTCCACAGGGTCAAACTATCTGATCAAGCTGACGCTCAACGAGGGCGCCGCAGCATCGGGACGAGCGTCGGCGACGAACCGACCTGGATCGCGCCGAGCGGTTCGAAGCCGTGCCGCTGGTAGAATGGAATGTTGCGCGGGTTCGAGGATTCCAAATAGGCCGGCGCGTGATCGCGATCGCACTGCGCGAGCGCGTACGCCATCAAGGCATCGCCGTGACCTTCGCCTTGATGCGCCGGGTCGACGCCGATCAGGGGCAGGTACCAATGCGGTTCGGTCGGGTGGTACGTGGCCATCTGCTCGAATATGGCCGCGGTCTCAGGGGCGAGAGAGGATTCAACCGTGCTCTCGAGCACGGCGCCAAGCTCTTCCTCGTCGGAATGCACGCCGGGCGGCAGCCACAGCGCCGTCCCGGCGTAGCCGTCGGTGCAAAAGGCGCTTCCGTTAGAGAATGCCCTGCGCCCGAACGCGCGGGCCATTCGCGGCATGGCTGCAAGGTACGCGTGTGCATGCGGCCAGATCCATCGAGCCATGGGGTCCGCTGCAAACGCCAGCACGATTATCTCGACCGCTGAATCTTCATCGGCTGCGGCCATAACTCTCACCGTCGGCGATTTCATGCTGCCCTCCTGACGTAGGTGGTTCGACGAGGCGCCCGCGCCCGTTCTCAGCCACGCATCGTAACCCGGATGGAGTGGGAGCGATACCGGTTGCTGTCGGCTCAGCGGTTATCGAAAAACTGAAGCGTCCTCCTGGTCACTAGCGATGTCCGCTTCTGGAGGACGGCAGGGGCCAGCGGAATGACCGGGATTGTGCGCAGTCCCGAGGTCCGGATGGCGAACCGCCGGACCGGCCCGAGAAACGGCACGCTTGAGATCACCCGCGCACGGCTCTACTAATCCGAAAACCTCACGCTCACGCCGCGCTGCCGAAAATAGGCCTGCATCAACTTGCGCCCCGAGCGGTTGTTCTGCGCCAACTTGGTCGGATCGAACACCGCCTGTTTTATCCCTTCTCGTATCAGCGCCGCCTTAAGCGTCGCGATATGTGCGTCGATGTCGGCATTGTCCGCCCGCAGCGAGGCATAGATATTTTCGGTTGCCTGGGCCACGGTCGGTTCGCTCACAGGTGTCGTCCTTTGGTTGGTTGAGCGGCGGCTTACCACAGATTCGCGGCTCCGCCGATACCGATGAGACCGTCAATCGTCTCTTCCGGCATAGCAGGTTCCTGGCGCGACCCTACACCCAGTTGGTCGCTGGGACTCTAGGTCCAAGTCGCGGCGCTAACCCGCCGCTCCGCTCCCCCACGGGCCATGGAATGCACCCGGCCCGTCGATGCGTTCGAAGCCGTGCGCGCCGAAGAAGTCGCGTTGTGCCTGGATCAGGTTCGAGGTGCCGCGACCCTGGCGGTAGCTGTCGAAATAGGCCAGAGCGGACGACAGCGCCGGCACCGGCGATCCAGCCTCCGATGCCCTTGCCACGATGCGTCGAAGCGACGGATGCGCCTCCTGCATCATCGTGATGAAGGCCGGTGCCGTCAGCAGATTGGTGACCGCCCCGCCCTTGCCGAAGGCCTCGGCCATCGTGTCCAGCATTTGCGAGCGGATGATGCAGCCGGCCCGCCAGATCTTGGCGATGGTCGGCATCGGCAGGTTCCAATCGAATTCCTTCGATGCGCCTGCCATCACCGCGAAGCCCTGCGCGTAGGCGGCGATCTTGCCGGCGAACAGCGCCAGCTCAAGGTCGTCGAGAAGCGCGTCCTTGTCTCCGGCAATCTTGGTCACGCCGCCATTGCCGTAAGCCTTTTCGGCGGCCAGACGCTCGTCCTTGATCGATGACAGCACGCGCGCCGCCACCGCCGCCTCGATCGCCGTCGCCGGAATGCCGAGCTGCTGCGCCTCGATGACCGACCATTTGCCGGTGCCTTTCTGGCCGGCGCGGTCGAGGATGATGTCGACCATCGGCTTGCCGGACTTGGGGTCGTCGGCGGCCAGCACCTTGGCGGTGATCTCGATCAGGTACGAGCTGAGCCTGCCCTTGTTCCAGTCGGCGAAGACTTGTGCGATCTCCTTCGGCCCCATGCCTAAGCCGTCACGCAAGATGCCGTAGATCTCGGCGATCATCTGCATGTCGGCGTATTCGATGCCGTTATGGATGGTCTTGACGAAATGCCCGGCGCCATCGGTGCCAAGCCATGCCGCGCAGGGCTCATCCGTGAACTTGGCCGAAATGGCGGTCAGTACCTTCTCGACACGTTTCCAGGACTCTTCCGTGCCGCCGACCATGATCGACGGTCCATGGCGCGCGCCCTCCTCGCCGCCGGACACGCCCATGCCGATGAAGGTGAGACCCGAATCGGCAAGCTCGGAAAAGCGCCGCATCGTGTCGCGGAAATTGGCGTTGCCGGCATCGATGACGATGTCGTTGGCCGACAGCACGCCGCGCAGCGCCGCGATCTGCTCATCGACCGGCTTGCCGGCCAGCACCATGATGATGATCGGCCGCGGCGGCCGGATGGCAGCGGCGAGTTCCTCCAGGCTGTAGCAGGGCACGACCATGTCCTTCAGCGCGCCGGCATTCTCGACAAAGGCGTCCGTGCGGGCGGCGGTGCGGTTGAAGACCGCTATGCGGTGCCCCTTCTCGGCGATGTTGAGCGCCAGGTTGGAACCCATCGTGCCAAGGCCGATCAGGCCGATTTCGGCTTTTTCCATCGTTTCTTCCCTGCTTTCGGATCTTTTGTTGAGGCCGCGATTTGTGGCGACGCCCGTTCTTCTTGGGATGCCATTCTTGTCGAAAATGAATGACGGGCCTTCAAGGCCGCGTCAACCGCCTCGCCGAAATGTGTTGCGCGGGACTGCCGGCTGGTCCTCATCGCCTGATATCGATCGGCGCCTCGATCTTCACGATCTCGAAATCCGAGATGAGAATATCGAGCCGCGCCGTCCACCGGCCGGGGACCGGGACGACGAGATCGTCGACACGCCAGGTACCATCGTCGCGCTTTGTTGCCGCGCGTTTGATCGGCTCGATGCCGGCATCGGGTTTTGACAGCACCAACGTCACTTGCTTGGCGTCGAGCGGCCCGAAATCGCCGGTCATGATGGCGATAGACGCCGCAACCGGCCCAACATGGCCGGGCGTGATGCTGAGGTCGGCCATCGCCTTCGGCGTGTGGATATGGATCGATGCCGGTTGCGCTGCTGCGATCGCCAGGGCGCGCGGCGGCGGCGTGAAGCGCCAGCCTGCGGCAACGCCGAAAATCGCCAGAACGATCAGCATTTCAATGCCGATCGAGCGGACCAGCCTCCTCTGTACTTCCGTCTCTCCCGCTTCGGCCGGAGCGGTCAGCTTCCAACGGTTGGTCGCAGCCAGCGTGAACAGGAAGAACAGCAGCCCCAGCTTGATCAGCAGCAGCCGGCCATAGGCGGTGTCGAGCAAAGCTGCGGGTGCCTGCACCTGGATGATGGCCAGCACGATGCCGGTCGTCGCGAGCACGGCCACGACAGGCAGGATCGCCTGGGAAAACCGGCGCAGGAAAGGCGTGGCCTCGACCGGCTTCCGCCACATGGCGAGGCCGAGCGGCGCCAGCGCCCCGGCCCAGAAGGCAATACCGGCACCGTGCAGGAACACCATCGGCCGTGTCAGCCATTGCGGTTCGGCGGCACTTGCGTGCCCGCTGGCGGCAAGGGCGGAACCGACACCGGCCAAGCCGGCAAGGGCAAACAGTCTTGCACCGCCGCGCGGCCCGACCAGCGACAGCAGGCCAAGCCCGAGCGCCACCAGCGCGACCAGCACCGTCCGGCCGAAGCTTGTGCCGAGCCCGGTCTGCCAGACGCCGGGCTGCGCCAGCCGGACGAGCGGCGCACCGAGCGCGTCCAGTCCCTGCAAGCCGAGCGACACCGGCGCCGCGACAAGGCCGCCAAAGATTGCGGCGATGACGAAGCGCTGGCCGGAACGCCCGCCTTTTGCCAGCCAGGCGATGGCAAAGGCGCCGCCGACGCCGAGAAAGAGACCGATATAGAGAAAGACCTTGCCGATCCAGATCGCCGACCTCAGGCCCCGGTCGACGGCGTCGGAGGTGGCCGGCGCAGCACTCGGCGCGCCGATGGAAAACAGCACCGAGCCGCCGACCGGATGGCCGTCGGCGGAAATCACCCGCCAGCTCAGCACGTGCGTGCCGGATCCGAGCGTTCGCGGATTGTCGATCTCGACCGTCTGGTCATTAAGGCGGAACGCTGTCAGCGGGAGCGGCGTGCCATCAGGCCGCACCAGAGTGAGCACCAGTGGGGAGACCGGCTCGCTGAAAGTCAGCGAAAATTGCGTCGGGCCTTGTCCCAGCACCGTGCCGTCGACCGGATCGGTTGTGACCAGCGCCGCATGGGCAAAGGCCTGACTTGGCACGGCAATGACGGCGAGCATGATCGCGGCCAGAAAGCCAATGGCAGGCCAATTGGCGCGCTTGCCGAACCTGCAGATCGCCCACCGAAAAGATACTACGGTCATATCGTTGTCACGAAAACGCGGCGCGCTCTTTCGAACGGAGCGCGCCGCAAGAGAGATCATTTCTTCGGCAGCAGCTTGAGGCCAGGCGCGGGATATTCCAGCGCATCCTCATCCTGGCCGGCCGCCGGCATCTCGATCCAGCGTTCGGCAACGCCATCGCATTCCTGCACCACCGGGAAGTGGAGCGTCTGGCCGGCCGGCAGTTCCGCCGCCAGTGTCCCGCGGAAGACGAATTCGTCGTAGAATTCGTCCGGCAGGCTGCCGCCGCTCCAGTCGACTTCCCTAACGCCTGACGTCACCGTCTCGCCATAGAGCTGGTAGGACTTCTCGTATTTGCCCTTCTTGACCTGCAGCGTCCAGCCGGGCTTCGGCATCGGCTTTACCGAAATCACCCCTTCCGGGATTTGCACGCGCACGGCGGTCGTCGCTTTGCCCTCGCAGCCATGCGGCACACGCAGGATCGCTTTGTAGGTCGAACCGACCGCCGCCTCCTGCGTTTCGAGCGTGACATGAGCGAAAGCCGTGCCCGTCCCGGGAGCGAGAAGCGCGCAGGCCGACAAAATATACTTGTTCATGATGGTCCCTCTGACGTCCATGATGGTGCTTCTGATTTCGGATGTTAAGATTTTGGCCGGATCAATTGGCATGGTCGTCCATGCGGCCCATTTGGCCCATGCTCTCGACGGCGAACTCGACGGTGACGGTGCCAGCCTTTTCGAAGGTCAGCGCAGCGGAAAACGCCTCGCCCTGTTTGGGCTGACGCTTGAGGCCGATAAACATCAAATGATAGCCGCCGGGCGCCAGCGCGACCTTGCCGCCGGCCGGAATCTCGAGGCCACCGGTGACCGGCCGCATGGTCATGACGCCGTCCTTGACGCCCATTTCGTGCAATTCGGCCTTGTCCGATACATCGGAGGAGATCGACAGCAGCCGATCCGGTGAACTGCCGGTGTTGGTGACGGTGAAGTAGCCGCCGGCCACTTTGGCGCCCGGCGGCGTGGCGCGCGACCAGGGATGCACGATCTCAAGGTCGCCAACCCTGAACTCATGGGCGAAACCGGCCTGGGCGCTGACGAACAGAAGGGCGAGGAGGAACACGGCGATGCCGAGTCGTTCCTCGAAGCTGCGCAGGAAAAGCCTGTTGCAGCCGAACCGCGCACGGAGTGAGTGAGACATGATAGCTCCAAGAATTGAGAGATAGCGCCGGTGGCCCGTCGCGAACATTTCAATTGTCGACGGACGCACCCGCGAAAGGTTCTGCGAGTCTACCCGAAAAGGATCAGGCCGACGCCGGCGGCGCGCGCGGATTCGACGGCGAGCGGTCGCGGCTGAAATCGAGGTGCCGGAACGCCGGCAGCACAAACGCGACGGTTTCGGCGGAAAAATGGCCGGGCACCGCGGCGGCAGCGGGCGGCGGTGCGTAAGCCACCGAGGCCATGCTGCAGCCAAGCGCACAGCAGGCCGGCACGTGCTGCTGGTGCGGCGGATCGCCGCCTGGAAGCTGCGCCGCGCCCTCCTGGGTGCAGATGACATTGCCGAAGGCATCGAGTTGCGAAGCAGCCGGGCTTAAGCCGGAGGCGAATGCGCCAAGCACCGACTGGAGCACGAGCAAATAGGCCGCAGCGAACGCGGCCGGTATGCTCCATCGTCTCCGCCGGATATTCAAAGACCTGCCTCTTTACGCAGCAACGGCAATACCTAGCACGCGGCGAGCGAGCGGAAAATCGCCAAATCGCTGCTGCGGCAACGCGGCGCGATCAATGCATGTCGCCCAAAGCATGCCCTCGGACTTGAGCCGCAGCGGTTTTAGGATAACGACATGCACAAGAACAGGAACTTAAAGCGCGTCGTATGTTCAGACGCCACGCGCTTTAAGCCTGTTGCGGCTGCTGGCCTTCCGGAATCGATGTCAGCAGCGTGTGCCGCGCCGACTTCAGATGCTTACGGCAGGCGGTGTCGACCTTGCCGAGATCGCGCGATTTGAGCGCGGCGATATAAGCCAAATGTTCCGTCACCGCCACTTCGTTGCGCTCGCGCTCCTGCGCCTTGTTCCACTGGTAGTGGTAGTGGAAGATCATGGCGATGACGTCGTAGAAATCGACGATGAAGCGATTGTGCGACGCGCGGTGGATCAGCCGGTGAAAGCGCTCGTCGAGCTCCGAGAATTCGTTGAAGCGCGTGGCGATTTCGCGCGCCAGCAAGCGATGCTCGTCTTCCAGGAGGTCGAGGTCGGCCCAGACCGCACTGTCTTGCGGCAGGGCGGCAAAGGCGGCAGCCGAGCGCAATTCGAACATCTCGCGGATTTCGGTCAATTCCAGCGCGAAAGCGCGGGTAAAACCTTTCAGCACCCAATGGCTGTTGCGGCGTTTCTCGATCAGCCCGAAGCGGGAAAAGCGGATCAGGAACTCGCGCACGCTGGTGGTGCCAACGCCGATCTCGCGCGCCAACTCGAGCTCGTTGATCTGCATTCCGGCCTCGGCGCCACCCGCGAGCAGCCGCCGCATGAAGGAGCGCTCGATGATCTGCGATAGCGTGTCGGTCTCTTCCTCGGGAAAAAAATCGTCCGGCCGCGGGGCGCGCAACACCGTCTTGCTGCGTTTGTTCCAGGCGATCAGCCCCGTCTCTTCCATGCGCGCCAGGATGGTGCGGATGGTCGTGCGGCTGACGCCGAGCAGCACGCCGAGTTCCGGCTCCGACGGCAGGCTTTTCGTTTCGTCAAGCAGCCTGAGACCGCGATTATAGGCGTCCTTGTAGACGTTATTGCTCTTCGACATCCCCTGCCCCGTTGCGCGCCGACGCTTGCAGCGGCTGGCTTGAAGCGCGATATGACAGATGCTCCTAACGCATGCCCTCGAAAAGCGGAATCGCTTTCCAAAAGGAATACGCAGTTCCAATACTGGAGCGTCCTTCAATACCCAAGACGCCCCGCGCATCCATGAAAAAACGATTGACGCAAAAATGTTTTTTCACGATAAAAGACATTATATGTTAAGTGGCGCGTGTCAATCCGCGCCCATCCCAGGACCATACCCAGGAAACCGCCCGTGAACGCCGCAAACAGCATTCTTCTGTCTCCCGCCGACAATGTGGCGGTCGCCAATGGCCGCATCGAGATCGGTACGCCATTGCCGGGCGGCGCCGTCGCCGCCGCGCTGATCGAGCCCGGCCACAAGGTGGCGATCAGGCCGATTGCGGCCGGCGAGGCCGTGGTGAAATACGCCCAGGCGATCGGCCGCGCCACTGAAGCCATCGCACCCGGCGAGCATGTTCATTCGCACAATCTGGTCTTTGAGTCTGGCCGTCTGCCGGTGGTGCCGCCAAGCGAGGCCGTGCACGCGACCGAAGCCGACCGCACCCGCACTTTCATGGGTTACCGTCGCGCCGACGGTCGTGCCGGCACGCGCAACTTCGTCGGCATTCTCGCCAGCGTCAATTGCTCGGCCACCGTTTGCCACGCCATCGCCGACGAGGCGAACCGCACGCTTCTGCCAAGATACCCCGGCATCGACGGCTTCGTTCCGATCGTCCACGGCCAGGGCTGCGGTATGAGTGCCACCGGCGACGGCATGATGGTGCTGCACCGCACGCTCGCCGGCTATGCCCGCCATCCGAATTTCGGCGGCGTGCTGATGGTCGGGCTCGGCTGCGAGGTCAACCAGCTCACCCTCTATGGCCAGAAGGGCGTCGCCGCAGGAAAACGCCATTTCAACATCCAGGAAGCCGGCGGCTCGCGCAAATCCGTCGAGAAGGCGATGGCCGTGCTGGCCGAGATCGCTGAGGAGGTCGGCAAGCTTGAGCGTGAGCCGATCCCGGTCAGCGAAATCGTCGTCGGCCTGCAGTGCGGCGGCTCCGACGGCATGTCCGGCATAACCGCCAATCCGGCGCTGGGCGCCGCCGTTGACATCCTGGCCGGCGTCGGCGGCATCGGTATTCTCTCCGAGACGACGGAAATCTACGGCGCCGAGCATCTGCTCGCCTATCGCGCGGCGACCCCCGAGATCGCCGCCAAGCTCGATGGCTATGTCAAGTGGTGGGAAGACCACGTCGCCAAGCACGGCGCCTCCATCGACAACAATCCTTCGCCCGGCAACAAGCGCGGCGGTCTCACCACCATCCTTGAGAAGTCGCTTGGCGCGGTCGCCAAGGGCGGCCAGACGCCGCTCAACGGCGTCTTCGGCTATGCCGAGAAGGTCAGCGGACACGGCTTGGTGTTCATGGATACGCCCGGCTACGACCCGGTCTCTGCCACCGGCCAGGTTGCGGGCGGCGCCAACGTCATCGTCTTCACCACCGGCCGCGGCTCCTGCTTTGGCTGCCGGCCGACGCCGTCGATCAAGGTTGCCACCAACTCGACCATGTATCATCAGATGGAAGAGGACATGGACGTGAATTGCGGTGTTATCGCCTCGGGCGAAAAGACCATCGCCGGCATGGGTCGCGAGATCTTCGAACTGATCGTCGAGACGGCTTCGGGCCGCAAGACCAAGAGCGAGGCGTTCGGCTACGGCGACAATGAGTTCGTCCCATGGCACCTCGGCGCGACCCTTTAGCAATTCCAGGAAAAGTGTGAAACGGTTTTCCCGGGAAAGCGCGTAGCGCTTGCCCTGCGGAATTGCGCAAAAACAAAGATCCAGGGCGTCGCCGAACCTAGCCCCGCCGACAAAACGCCGACAGGCGGCGAGCGTGCGATCAATGACTGCATGCATCACAGTCTCACGATTTTCAGAAAGAATATACATTCCATATTGACTATAAAGTGGAATTAATATTCCGTACCGGGAGAGAGAGCGGGAAGCCCTGAAGCGTGGCAACGGGATCAGGAAGGAGACTTTCTTTCCCATCAAGCCATACGGAGGCCGGTTCGAAACACAGCTTGCGTCGACCCAATTCATGCATTATCAAAACACTGCAAATGTTTTTTATTGATAAAGTTCTATTTGGGCAGCGCCTATCCGAGTGGAGCTTCCGTAACGTTCACCGGGCGACTTAGGGAGGAAACCTAATGAAATTCGTGACCAGCATTCTCAACCGCCGTGCATTCGTGGCGCTCGCCGCCGCCTCGATGCTTGCCGGCGTGATGCATTCGGCGCCGGCTTCGGCGGCGGACGTGACCATTCCGATCATCGTCAAGGACACCACCTCTTTCTACTGGCAGATCGTTCTGGCGGGCGCCCGCAAAGCCGGCAAGGACCTCGGTGTCAACGTGCCGGAGCTCGGCGCCCAGGCCGAGACCGACGTCAACGGCCAGATCTCGATCCTTGAAAACGCCGTCGCCGGCAGTCCGGCCGCGGTCGTCATCGCGCCGACCGAAGCCAAGGCGCTCGGCAAGCCGATCGACGAGGCTGCCACCAAGGTCAAAATCATCGGCATCGACTCCGGCGCCGACTCCAAGGCGTTCACCTCGTTCCTGACCACCGACAACATCCAGGGCGGACGCGTCGCCGCCGATGGCCTGGCGGCCGCGATCGGCGAAGCCAATGGCGGCAAAGTCGAGGGCGACGTCGCCCTGATCACCGCTCTTCCGGGTGCCGGTTCGCTCGAACAGCGCGCCCAGGGCTTCAAGGAGCAGCTTGCCGCTAAATATCCCGGCCTCAAGCTCGTCGCCGACAAATATGCCGACGGCCAGGCCACGACCGGCCTCAACATCGCGACCGACCTGATCACCGCCAATCCGAACCTCAAGGGCATCTTCGCCTCCAACCTGATCATGGCGCAGGGCGTCGGTCAGGCGATCGCCGAGAACAGCCTGGCCGGCAAGGTCGGGCTCGTCGGCTTCGACAGCGACGAGAAGCTGATCAAGTTCCTCAACGACGGCGTCATTTCGGCGCTCGTCGTGCAGGACCCGTACCGGATGGGCTATGACGGCATCAAGACGGCGCTCGCCGCCTCGAAAGGCGAGAAGGTCGAAGCCAATGTCGACACCGGCGCCAATCTGGTGACCAAGGCCAATATGAAGGATCCGAAGATCGACGCGCTGCTCAACCCGAAGCTCGACTGAGCATCGCCAACAGGCGCACTGTTTCCGGGGCTTTTGCCCCGGAAACGACCTACACTTGCGTCAATCGTGAGGCCAATCTGGGAGGATTGTCATGACGTCCACGGCGCAGGAATTGCACCCGGCCCCAACGCTGGAGCCCGGCAGGACGATCCTCGAACTCAAGGGGCTGGAAAAGCGCTATCCCGGCACGCACGCGCTGAAGCCGGTGAACCTCGCCTTCAAGGCCGGAGAGATCCATGCCATCGTCGGTGAAAACGGCGCCGGCAAATCGACCCTGATCAAGCTTCTGACCGGCGTCATGCCGCGCACATCAGGCGACGTCATGTGGGAGGGCCAACCGGCGGCGTTGGCGACCCCGCATGAAGCGATGGCGCTCGGCATCAATGCCGTGCACCAGGAGGTCGTGCTGTGCCGCCACCTCACCGTTGCGGCCAACATGTTCCTCGGCGAAGAGGATTCCCGCTTCGGTATCCTGCAGCAGCGGGCCATGGTCAGGCAGGCGCAGAACATCATTGACGATCTCGGCTTCGACCTGCCGGCGCATGTCGTGCTCGGCGATCTCACCATCGGCCAGCAGCAATTGATCGCCGCCGCCCGCGCCACGGTGCGCGGCACCAAGTTCCTCATCTTCGATGAACCAACCGCCTACCTCACGCGCAAAGAGGCCGACCAGCTGTTCACGCTGATCCGCCGGCTGAAGGGCGAAGGCGTCACCATCATCTACATCAGCCACCGCATGGAAGAAGTGTTCGAGCTTGCCGACCGTGTCTCGGTGCTGCGCGACGGTACGCTTGTCGGCACCAGGAACATCGCCGAGACCAACGACGCCGAGCTGGTCAAGATGATGATCAACCGCTCGATCGAGCAGGTCTATCACAAAGAGCACTTTACGCCGGGCGCGACGCTCCTCGAAGCCAGGAATCTATCCGGCAAGGGCTTCGAAAATGTCTCGATGACGGTCCGTGCCGGCGAAATCGTCGGGCTCTACGGCCTTATCGGTGCCGGGCGCAGCGAGTTCGTCACCACGCTCTACGGCCGTCATCGCAAGTCGGCAGGCCAGATCCTCTGGGAGGGCAAGGAGGTTCAGGTTAACTCCGAGCATGACGCTATCAGGCTCGGCATGGCGCTGGCACCGGAAAGCCGCCGCGACCAAGGCCTCTGCCTCAATTTGCCGGTCGGCCTCAATCTCAATCTGCCGATCTACAAGCGCATTTCCAGCAAGCTGCTAATCTCCGGCGCACAGGAGAAGACCGAGGCGGATCGGCAGATCGCCAATCTCAGGATCAAGACGCCGACGCGCAACGCGCTCGCCTCCAGCCTGTCCGGCGGCAACCAGCAGAAGATCGTCATCGGCAGATGGCTGGCGCACGGCGCCAAGCTGTTCATCTTCGACGAGCCGACAGTTGGCGTCGATGTCGGCACCAAGGCGGAGATCTACCGTCTGTTCGGCGAACTGTTGTCCAAGGGCGCCGGCATCATCCTGATCTCGTCCTACCTGCCCGAGGTCTATGAACTCGCCGACACGCTCCATGTGTTCCGGCGCGGCAAGCTGGTGGCCACGCATGGGTTCCGCACCGCCGATCACGAGGAAATTCTCACACAGGCGCTCGCCGAGAAGCAAGAAAAACCGGGAGGACAGATATGAGCACGGAGGCTATTCCGGCCGAAAAACCGAAGCGCAACTACAACGCCCTGTTCGGGCTGACGCTGCTGGCCCTGCTGGTGCTGTTGTGGATCATCCTGTCGGTGGCGACGCCGAGCTTCGCCTCGGCCAACAACATCTCGAACCTGTTGCGGCAGGGTTCGATGATCGCCATCCTGGCGGTCGGACAGACCTTCGTCATCATCACCGGAGGCATCGACCTTTCCGTCGGCGCCGTGGTCGGCTTCGCCACCGTAATCGTGGCGATGCTGATTAATGCCGGAGTACCGCTCTTCCTCGCCATCCTGATCACCTTGCTGGTCGGCGTCGCCATCGGCATGTTTCATGGCTTCGGCATCGTCAGGATGGGTCTGCCGCCCTTCATCATCACGCTGGCGACGCTGACATCCTTGCGCGGCATCGGCCTCTTGATGACCAACGGCAACTCGATCTCGATCAACAACGACGCCTTCCAGCTGTTTTCGCGCAGCTCGTTTCTCGGCGTCCCCAATCTGTTCTGGATGGTGATCCTGGTCGGCATCCCGGCCTATATCTTCCTGCATCACAGCCGCTGGGGCCGATATCTGTTCTCGGTCGGCTCCAACGCCGAGGCCTCGCGTCTGTCTGGCGTCAATGTCCAGCGCACCATCTACATGGCCTATACGCTCTCAGGCCTCTGCGCGGCTTTCGTCGGCGTGCTGCTCGCGTCGCGCATCGGCATCGGCAATCCGACGCAGGCCGAGGGCTGGGAATTGCAGGCGATCGCCTCGTCGGTGATCGGTGGTACCTCGCTGTTCGGCGCTGTTGGCTCCGTGCACGGACCGCTGCTCGGCGCCTTCATCCTGGCCACCATCAATAACGGCGCCAATCTGCTCAACGTCAACGCCTTCTGGCAACGCATCATCACCGGGGTGCTGATCATCGTCATCGTCTATTTCGACGGCCTGCGCCGCCGCGGCAAGTAGACCATATTAACAACCGCCGGCCCGGCGCTAGGGACGGCGGTTCCATGAACAGACTGGATTGAAGCATGAAAGCCGTCGTCTGCCGGTCGCCCGGCGAGCTTGTTCTGGAAGACCGTCCGGCACCGAGCACACCACCGCCGGGCTGGGCGCTGGTCGCGGTCAGTCATGTCGGCATCTGCGGCACCGACTATCACATCTTCGAGGGCAAGCATCCGTTCCTGGCCTACCCGCGCATCATGGGCCACGAGGTTTCCGGCACTGTGATCGAGGCCGGCGACGGCGTCGATCTGGCCGTCGGCGAGCCGGTGGTCATCAACCCCTATCTCGCTTGCGGCAAATGCATCGCCTGCCGGCAAGGAAAACCGAATTGCTGCGTCAAGATCGAGGTGCTCGGCGTGCATCGCGACGGCGCCATGTGCGAACGGATCCTGGTGCCGGCGCAAAATCTCTATCCGGCAAACGGCCTGTCGCTGGCCGATGCCGCCGCCGTCGAATTCCTGGCGATCGGAGCGCATGCCGTGCGGCGGTCGCTGGCGCAGCCAGCCGCGCGCACCCTGGTCATTGGCGCCGGGCCGATCGGGCTCGGCACGGCGCTGTTTGCCCGCATCGCCGGTCTCGACGTGACGCTGCTCGACATGAGCGCGGAGAGGCTGGATTTCGCCGCTAGCGAACTCGGCTTCGCGACCCTCGACGGTTCGCGGGCGTCTGCGACCGATCTGGTGCGGGAGGCGACCGGCGGCGAAGGTTTTGACGTGGTTTTCGACGCCACCGGTAACACCCAGTCCGTCCAGTCGGCCTTCGCCCATGTCGCGCATGGCGGGACGCTGGTCCTGGTCAGCGTCGTCAAGGACGACATCCTTTTTTCCGATCCCGAATTCCACAAGCGCGAAATGACGCTGATCGGCAGCCGCAATGCGCTTCGCGCCGATTTCGACCATGTCGCTGCCTCGATCCGCGATGGTGCTGTGCCGCTGGCGAAGCTCGTCACCCATCGCACGACGCTTGACGAGACGCCGCGCGACCTCGCCCGCTGGGCGCATGAGAAATCTGGCCTGATCAAGGCGGTCATCCAGGTCGGATGAGACCGGAGTGCCCCGGCGGCGAGACCTAGTTTGCAGGGAATGTGACTGTCCTTGCCCGTCACTGTCGCACTTCTAAATTACGGGCGGTGTCGCGTCGCTAGATCGCTTTGACAATTCACATGGCGCCAGCGGAGACTTCCGCCCCACCATGATCTCTCCTTCAGCCCCTGTCGGTCATACTTTCGGCGCACGCCGCAAGATTTTTGAGGTGTCGTGACCAGCCCCCGCGGTGATCCGAGATCAGCGGCGCCCGCTCTTCCACCGGCGCCCCCTCCCAGCCGCGATGCTGGAGCGAAATGAGCGCCCCACCGCTCTGACCGACGATGGTGACGGTGAGGGCGGTTTCGAACTCCCATTCCTCGTCCTTCCAGGTCATGGCCAGAAGGTGCGGCGGGTCTATTTCGGTAATCGTCCCGGTGGTGCGGTGCTCGAGAACGCCGTCGCTCCAGGGCTCGAAGAAGTGGCCGCCGATCCTCGGCTCCAGCTTCACCCCCTCGTTCCACCAGAGTGCAGGCCGGATCAGCGCCCCCCAGACCCGGGCGGGAGACGCCGCCGCTTGCTGCTCAAGCCGAATTTCCTCGCTTTGCGCTATGACGAACCTCCTATGGTCCTGCTTTCTCTCAAAATATGTTATTAAAATATAACATGTCAATTGAGGCTGAGAACGCTGCGATCGTGCTGCGCCGTGACGGCGCAGGAAGTCCGAGACGCGCCGCGCCCCAGATGGCGCTCAAACGGATGGACAACGTAGGAATCATCGTCGATGATCTCGGTGTCTCACAACGGGTCCGTTGTTAGTGGATCCCTGCAGCAGGTTGTGACGCGTTCAAACAGGGTGCCCGGTTTGTTTTGCAGGCCGGCCTCAGCTGAATATCGGCGCACCTTAAAGCGCCGACAGTCTAAGCTCGACACGCTCAGCCGGAAACCGCGTTTCAGCAAACTGGATCGGCTGGCCGTCCAGCGTGACATTGACCGCGACCGTGACCAGCACGATGGCGCCGGGCTGTAGATCGAGATCGGCAAGATCGGCGGCATCGGCGTGGCGCGCCGACAAGACCGTCGATTGCCGGAGATAGTCACTGACCCCGAAACGCTCGAGCGAAGCGGTGACCGATCCGGTTTCAGCCATGGCGGCATCGATGCCGGCGAAGCGTCCCGCGTCGAACCAGCCGGTGGCACGCGAGACCGACCGCCCATCGGCTTCGCCGCGTGTCTCAAGGCGTATGACATGCGACCCCTTGGCAAGCCCCAGCCCTTCGGCGATCCGCCGGCTGGCCGGCTCGACCGCAGATTCGAGCAGCACGCTGCGGCGCTCCGATGTCTGCCCTTGCAAGCCCTCCGAAAAACGGGTGCGGGCGCCGATCGGATAGGACAGCCGCTTGCGCGACAGCACGAAAGTGCCACGCCCCTGCTCGGCCCTGAGCACGCCGTCCTGCACAAGGGCTGCGATGGCGCTGCGCACGGTATGGCGGTTGACGCCATAGCGCTCGGCCAGTGCGACTTCCGGCGGCAGCGCGGCATTCTCGGCAAAGTCGCCGACGGCAATCGAATGCAGGATCCGGTCGGCGATCTGCCGCCACAGTGAGACGCCGCTGCGCCGCTCTATACTGCTGGCAATCTGCGGCCCGCTCATTTCTGCCCCAATCTTTTTTGCCCTGTCATCCATCCGTCATGGACACGCTTTAGAGAATAGGTATAATTTGTATAATTGTCTAAATCAATAGACAAATTTGCGGAGAAGGGATGGCGGTCATGCGAGGACAGGAAGCGCGCGATCAGGCCGAGCGCAAAGCCGTCATGGCGACGCTGGCGCAATCGACCGGCGACGATATCGTCCGCCTCTGGAACGAGGCCGGCCTGCCTTCGGAAGCGGAACTCCTGCGCGGTCCCGAAACCGGCCTAGTCACCGTGCGTGGCCGCATCGGCGGCGGCGGCGCGCCGTTCAATGTCGGCGAGGCAACGGTCACCCGCGCGACGGTGCGGCTTGCCTCGGGAGAAGTCGGCCATTGCTACGCCCTCGGCCGTGACAAGCAGAAAGCAAAACTTGCGGCAATCGCCGACGCGCTCTGGCAGGACCCCGCCCGCCGCAACGAGGTCGAGACCAAGCTAATCGCGCCCTTACAAACCGCACTGGCCAGCGCACGTGAACGGCGGCGCGCCGAGACGGCGGCAACGAAGGTCGATTTCTTCACCATGGTACGCGGAGAAGACTGATGGACATCGCAACGCAAGCGATTGAGGGCGGCTTTGCCGATCCCGTGTTCGACGCCCAGACGGTGTTCCGCGCCGTGATGGATGCGATGGCGCGGCCGGGCACCTTGCAGCCCCTGCCGGTCTTTGCCCGCCCGCCGGCGCCGCTGTCTGCCACCGCGGGCGCTATCGCGCTGGCGCTGTGCGACAACGACACGCCGCTTTGGCTCGACCCCGTTTTGCAAGCCCCAGCAGCGGTGAAATCCTGGCTGGGCTTCCACACCGGCGCGCCGCTCGCCAACACGCCGGCCGATGCACATTTCGCGCTGATCGCCACGCCGGCCGAGATGATGGCGCTCGACGGCTTTTCGCAAGGTACCCAGGACTACCCCGACCGCTCCACGACGCTGATCCTGCAAGTCAGCGATCTCGTTTCAGGCGCCCCTCTGCTGCTCGAAGGTCCCGGCATCGAAAAGACTGCAACCATCGCGCCGGCGCAGATGCCGCGCCACTTCGTCGAGCAGTGGAAGCAGAACATCAAGCGCTTTCCGCGTGGCATCGACATCGTCCTCGCCACCCCCGACGGTGTTACCTGCCTGCCGCGCACGACGCGCATCAAGATGATGGAGGCGTGATATGTATGTCGCGGTAAAAGGCGGTGAAGCCGCCATTGTCAACGCCCACGCCCTGCTCGCCGACCGCCGCCGCGGCGACCGTTCGGTGCCGGCGCTGCGCCTCGATCAGATCGTCGAGCAGCTGGCGCTCGGCGTCGACCGGGTGATGAGCGAAGGCTCGCTCTACGACAGGGAATTGGCGGCACTGGCCATCGTTCAGGCGCGCGGCGACATAATCGAGGCGATCTTCCTGGTTCGCGCCTATCGCACCACGCTGCCGCGCTTCGGCTACACCAAGGCGATCGACACCGGCGCGATGCTGGTCGAGCGGCGCGTTTCGGCGACCTACAAGGACCTGCCCGGTGGCCAGCTGCTCGGCCCGACCTTCGACTACACACATCGGCTGCTGGACCCCGAACTCGCCGCGGGCGGCGATGTCGCCGAGCCGCTGCAGCGCGCCACCGAGGCGGAAGCCATGCCGCGCGTCTCCGCGATCCTCGCCCGCGAAGGCCTGATCGAGCCTGATGGCGACATGCCTGGGGATCATGTCCCCGGCGACATCACCCGCGAGCCGCTGGAATTTCCAATGGCGCGCGACATCCGCCTGCAGGCGCTGTCACGCGGCGACGAGGGTTTTCTGCTGGCGCTCGGCTACTCCACGCAGCGCGGCTATGCCCGCAACCATCCCTTCGTCGGCGAGGTTCGCATCGGCGAGGTCGAGCTGGAACTCGACGTGCCGGAGCTGCCCTTCGCAGTACCGCTCGGCTCCGTTCGCGTCACCGAGTGCCAGATGGTCAACCAATTCAAGGGCTCGGCCAAGGCGCCGCCGCAATTCACCCGGGGCTACGGCCTCGTCTTCGGCCAGAGCGAGCGTAAGGCTATGGCCATGGCGCTGTGCGACCGCGCTCTTCGTGCAACTGAATTCGGCGAAGATGTCGTCGCCGCGGCCCAGGACGAGGAGTTCGTCATCTCGCATTCCGACAATGTCCAGGCGACCGGCTTCGTCGAGCATCTGAAGCTGCCGCACTATGTCGATTTCCAGGCCGAGCTCGACCTGGTGCGCCGCATGCGCGCCGAGCACGACGCCCGCGAAAATGCCGACATGCTGGAAGAAAAGAAGGAGGCCGCGGAATGAGCCTAGTCGCCCGACCCGCCATCACCGCCACCGCTGTCGTGCGAATGGTCGCCATGCCCGCCGCTGGGGCCAATGCTCTCGCTGTGCGCGCCTACCCTGGCTGCGGGAGAAACCATTCTTCGAAGGATAAAGGCAACCACGCAGGCGAACATCAGCAGGAGAATTCCGAGATACATCCAACCGGTTTGGGTCATCCGATTTCGCCCCTGTTTCCGCGTCTTGGACGCCGATTCGATAGCACAATGCGGATGTGATCGCCATGACCGACATCGCCACCTACAACTTCGCCTATCTCGACGAGCAGACCAAAAGGATGATCCGCCGGGCGATCCTCAAGGGCATCGCCATCCCCGGCTATCAGGTGCCGTTCGCCTCGCGCGAAATGCCAATGCCCTATGGCTGGGGCACTGGCGGGGTCCAGGTCACCGCTTCGATCATCGGCCCGGACGACGTGTTGAAGGTCATCGACCAGGGCGCCGACGACACCACCAATGCGGTCTCGATCCGTGCTTTTTTCAAGAAGGTCGCCAATGTCTCCGTCACCACCGAGACGGCCAAAGCGACTATCATCCAGACCCGCCACCGCATCCCCGAACATCCACTAAGTGCGGGCCAGGTGCTGGTCTATCAGGTGCCGATCCCCGAACCTCTGCGCTTCCTCGAACCGCGCGAAACCGAAACGCGCAAGATGCATGCGCTGGAGGAATACGGCCTCATGCATGTGAAGCTTTACGAGGACATCGCCAAACACGGCCGCATCGCCACCACCTATGCCTACCCGGTCAAGGTCGAGGGCCGCTATGTGATGGACCCGTCGCCCACGCCGAAGTTCGATAACCCGAAAATGCACCGTTCGCCGGCTTTGCAACTGTTCGGCGCCGGCCGCGAAAAGCGTATCTATGCAGTGCCGCCCTTCACCGAGGTGGTCAGTCTCGACTTCGAGGACCATCCGTTCGAGGTGCAGACCTTCGACCAGCCCTGCGCGCTATGCGCGGCTGAGAACGTCTATCTCGACGAGGTCATCCTCGACGACCATGGCGGCCACATGTTCGTCTGCTCCGACACCGATCATTGCGAGAAGCGGCGCGAACAAGGCCATCGCGGCCATCTTGCGCCCGAAGCCCCTCTTGCCCTGGAAAAAACGGAGCCGGCGCAATGACCGACGAACCGCTGCTGCGTGTTTCAGCGCTGTCAAAATTCTACGGCTCGCGCGTCGGCTGCGAGAATGTCACGTTCGACCTCTGGCCGGGTGAAGTGCTGGCTGTCGTCGGCGAATCCGGTTCCGGCAAGACGACGCTGCTCAATTGCCTGTCGACCAGGCTGCTGCCGAGTTCCGGCACCGCCAGCTACCGTATGCGCGACGGCCAGTTCCGTGAGCTCTACCGCATGAGTGAGGCGGAACGCCGCTTTCTGATGCGCACCGACTGGGGCTTCGTCCATCAAAACCCGGCCGACGGGCTGCGCATGACGGTGTCGGCCGGCGCCAATGTCGGCGAGCGGCTGATGGCGGTCGGCGACCGCCACTATGGCAAGATCCGCGCCACTGCGGTCGACTGGCTGTCGCGTGTCGAAATCGACGAGGACCGCATCGACGACGAGCCGCGCGCCTTTTCCGGCGGCATGCGCCAGCGCCTGCAGATCGCTCGCAATCTCGTCACCGGGCCGCGGCTGGTGTTCATGGACGAGCCGACTGGCGGCCTCGACGTCTCGGTGCAGGCGCGCCTGCTCGATCTGTTGCGCGGCCTGGTCACCGATCTCGGCCTTGCGGCCATCGTCGTCACCCACGACCTCGCCGTGGCGCGGCTTTTGTCGCAACGCATGATGGTGATGAAGGATGGTCGCGTCGTAGAAAGCGGCCTCACCGACCGCGTGCTCGACGATCCGCGCGCGCCTTACACCCAGCTTCTCGTTTCCTCGATACTTCAGGTGTAACCATGGCAACCCCGCTCGTCGTCTCCGATGTCGCCAAGAGCTTCACCATGCATCTGCGCGACGGCATCAAACTGCCTGTCGTCGCCGGCGTGTCGTTCTCGATCAGGAGCGGCGAATGCGCAGTGCTCGGCGGCCCGTCCGGCGCCGGCAAGAGCTCGATCCTGAAGATGCTCTACGGCAACTATGCCGTCGACGAAGGCCAGATCATCGTCCAGCACGAAGACGGGCTCATCGATCTCGCGACGGCTACCCCGCGCACCGTGCTTGCCGTGCGCCGGCTCACGATTGGCTATGTCAGCCAGTTCCTGCGCACCGTACCGCGCGTTTCTGCCCTCGATGTCGTCGCCGAGCCGCTGGTCGAGCGCGGCGCGGACCGTGAGGTTGCGCGCAATAAGGCGCGCGCCTTGCTGGCGCAGCTCAACTTGCCGGAAAAACTCTGGATGCTGCCGCCGGCGACCTTCTCCGGCGGCGAGCAGCAGCGCGTCAACATCGCGCGCGGCTTCATCACCGAGCACCCGATCCTCCTGCTAGACGAGCCGACCGCCTCGCTCGATGCCAGGAACCGCGATGTGGTGATTGCGCTGATCGCGGCCAAGAAGGCGGCCGGCGTCGCGCTGCTTGGGATTTTCCACGACCACGACGTGCGCGAGGCGGTCGCCGACCGTGTCATCGACGTGACCGCCTTTGCCGCCGGGAAAATCGCTGCATGACAAGAAAGCTGTCGGAAGCGCCGCTCGTCCATGACACGGCGGAAGTCGAGAACTCGACGCTTGGCCGCTGGACCGAGATCGCCGACCGCTGCCGGGTTTCGGAGAGCACAATTGGCGACTATTCCTACATGATGCAGGACTGCGGTGTCTGGTGCGCGACGGTCGGCAAATTCGCCAACATCGCCGCCAGCGTCCGCATCAATGCCACCAATCACCCGACCTGGCGGCCGACGCTGCACCATTTCACTTATCGCGCCTCGGACTATTGGGACGACGCCGAACACGAGAGCGAATTCTTCGCCCAGCGCCGCGCCAAGCACGTCAACATCGGCCACGACACCTGGCTCGGCCACGGCTCGACCATCCTGCCCGGAGTCACCGTCGGCGATGGCGCGGCGGTCGGCGCCGGCGCCGTGGTATCGAAGGACGTCGCGCCCTACACCATCGTCGGCGGCGTGCCGGCGAAACCGATCCGCGAACGCTTCGACCGCCGCACGGCGGAACGCTATCAGGCACTTGCCTGGTGGAATTGGGACCATGTCCGCCTGCGCGCCGCACTTGAGGATTTTCGCGCGCTTTCGGCGGAAGCCTTTCTGGAAAAATACGGCTGACGGAGGGCGACCCGCCGTTTCACATCCCTGACACATGACTCGGACAGGAGACGGTCTTCCCATGGAGATCGCCATGCTTCAATCCATCAAACCATCGCTCGCCGGATTCTTCGCCGGCTCGAACCCGAACCCTCCCGTGCATCTCGGCACGCGCTACGACACGTCAGGCAATTTTCTCATCGAGCCCGGCAACACGGTCGTCTGCCATCTCGACAGTGGTTCAGCTTCCGAAGCGGCGGTCATCGAAGTGCGGGAACGGATGCGCGCCATGCCCGATGCCGACCGGCTGGCCTTCACGCCGATCTCCAGCCTGCATATGACGCTGTTCCAGGGCATCATCGAATATCGCCGCCGTCTTCCCTACTGGCCTGAGGATGTGCCTCTCGATACCAGCATCGATGACATGACCCGGCTCTATCTTGAGCGCCTGAAGGCCGTCGAGGACCATGGCGCGTTCAAAGTCAGGGTTGTCGAAATCGTGCCGACCGGCCTGACCGTTGCCGGCGCCTCCGACGAGGACGAGCGCATCATGCGCGCGTGGCGCGAAGCCCTGTCGGTGCCGTTCGGATACCGCCATCCGGATCACGACGGCTACACGTTTCACATAACTTTCGCCTATCTGATCCGTCGTCTCGACGACGAAAGGGCATCACAATGGCAACAGCTATTCGATGACTGCCTCTCGCTGCTCGCCCGTCAGGCTCCGGTGATCGAGCTGCGGCCTCCGGCATTTTGCCGCTTCAAGGACATGAAGCATTTCGAGGAGCTGCTGGTTCTCGGCTGATCCCATGCAGGCTGTCCAGGCGGCAGCGATTTGGGTGGACTCGCCTTCCTACTCGACGCGCCTGTGGGCAGTAACAAAACTGACATCAATCCGACACCGCAGGTTCATGGCGTTGCGCTAGCGAAGGTTAACAGACCTTCACTGCGACCGGACTGGAACTAGCCTATGTCAGCAACCACAGCCACGCTGGAAATCCGCGGCGTCACCCGCCGGTTTGGCAAGAACACCGCCGTCAGCGATGTCGATATCTCGATCCCGCACGGCCAGATGGTCGGCATCATCGGCCGTTCCGGTGCCGGCAAGTCGACCCTTTTGCGCATGATCAACCGCCTCATCGATCCCAGCCAAGGGTCGATTTTCTTTGACGGCGCCGAAGTCTCCAGCCTGCGCGGCTCGCTGCTCAGGCGCTGGCAGCGCGATTGCGCCATGATCTTCCAGCAGTTCAACCTGGTGCCGCGTCTCGACGTGCTGACCAACGTGCTGCTCGGCCGGCTCAATCACCGCTCGACCCTTGTCAATCTGCTCGGTGTCTTCTCTCGCGAAGAACGGGCCGAGGCGATTGCGGCGCTCGAGCGTCTCGACATTGCCCGCACGGCGCTGCAGCCGGCAGGCACCTTGTCCGGCGGCCAGCAGCAGCGCGTTGCGATTGCCCGCGCCATGATGCAGCAGCCGAAGGTCATCCTCGCCGACGAGCCGATCGCCTCGCTCGACCCGCTCAATGCCAAGGTGGTGATGGATTCGCTGCAGGACATCAATCTGCGCGAGGGCATCACCGTCGTCACCAATCTGCACACGCTGGACACCGCGCGCACCTATTGCAACCGGATCATCGGCATGGCCGCCGGCAAGGTCGTGTTCGACGGCCCGCCCGAAGACCTCAACCGCGAGGCTGTGCGCATGGTCTATGGCGCCGACAGCAATGGCGGCGAGATCTCCGAGGCCATCACCTCGACCAGCGTGACCATCAAGCAAAAAATCGCCGCATCCGCCGGACCGCTCGAGCCCGCTTTTCCCGGCTACTAGTTCCATGATCCCGACAATTGGATACCGGTATCCGGGAAACCATGGGCAGCAAAAGAGCGCCTGGATCGCCAGCCCGCGTCAAAGGCGCCGTCAAAATTCGAACGCTACCGGCGCGATGCCGGAACCAACAGGAGAGACCCGACATGTTTAGAAAGATGCTTTTCGGTGCTGTTTCCATCATCGCCATGGCGATGGGCGCGGTTCAGGCACAGGACCTGAAGGAATTCCGCGTCGGCATTCTCGGCGGCGAGAACGAGGCCGACCGTCTGCGCAACTACCAGTGCTTCGCCGACCACATCAAGGAAGTGCTGGGCGTCGAGAAAGTCTCGCTCTTCCCGGCCGCCGACTACGACGGCGTCATCCAGGGCCTGCTCGGCGGCACGCTTGACTATGCCGAGCTCGGCGCTTCCGCCTATGCCAAGATCTATCTCGAAAACAAGGACGCGGTTGAACCGATCCTGACGACGGTCCAGACCGACGGTTCGACCGGCTATCATTCGGTCATGGTCGCCCGTGCCGATTCCGGCATCAAGACGCTCGCCGACATGAAGGGCAAGAAACTCGGATTCGCCGATCCCGATTCGACTTCGGGTTACCTGATCCCGGTCACTTCACTGCCCAAGGACATCGGCATGGATGTGAAGAGCTACTTCGCGTCGACCGGCTTTGGTGGCGGCCATGAACAGCTTGTCCTCGAAGTCCTGAAGGGCACCTTCGATGCCGGCACCACCTGGGCTTCCGGCGTCGGCGACTTCAAGGACGGCTACAGCTCGGGCAATCTGCGCAAGATGGTCGACAAGGGCGTGCTCAAGATGGACGACCTCGTCGAATTGTGGCAGTCGCCGATGATCCCGAACGGCCCGCTGGTATTGCGGACGTCGATCGACGCCGGCGCCAAGCAGAAGATCACCGATTTCCTGACCAAGCTTCCGGAAACCGATCCGGCCTGTTTCTCGGCGATCCAAGGCGGCGATTACAAGGGCTACTCACCGGTCACCCCAGCGTTCTATCAGCCAATCATCGACGCGCGTAAGGCGAAGATCGGCTCGTAAAGCAAACTGCCACAACGCCGCCGGGGCCATGTGCACCGGCGGCGTTGCCGCATCAGGGCCGGGGATCTATCGATGAGTGCGACCGACGTATACCGAGCGCCTGCGCTTTCACCGGAGGGGGCCACTGTCGAACGGCACTGGCGCGACCTCGCCGCCCGCCGGCGCCTTTACACGATCGGGGGCCTGGTTTTCCTGCTCCTTGCACTCTCTGGCTCGCTCTGGTTCGCTAACGAGACCAACGCCGGAAAGTTCTTCGACCGCCTTCCCCACGTCGCCGACTTTTTCGGCGAGTTGAAGCCGCGCGACTGGTTCGACCCGGTGCGCGCTCTATTCGACCTGCCATCCCCTTACGACGATGGCAGCCTCAAGTTCGACTATCCAGAAGGCCGGGTCTATCTGACCCAAAGCATCTACATTCCGGAGTATTTCCACCGGATGATCGAGACGCTGAACATCGCGCTGTTTTCGACGCTGGTGGGCGCGACATTCGGCTTCCTGCTCTGCTTCTTCGCCGCAGGCAATATCACGGCCAGTCGTTGGCTCCGGTTCGCCACGCGCCGCTTCCTTGAGATTGTCCGCGCCTTTCCGGAAATTGTCATTGCCGGCTTTTTCCTGGCGATTTTCTCGCTGGGACCCATCCCTGCGATCATTGCCGTGAGCATCCATACCGTCGGCGCGCTCGGAAAAATGTTCTTCGAAGTCGTCGAAAATGCCGACATGAAGCCTGAAGAAGGTTTGCGCGCCGTCGGCGCCAACTGGGTCGAACGGGTGTGGTTCGGCATCGTGCCTCAGGTTCTGCCCAACTTCATGAGCTATTTCCTGCTTCGTTTCGAGATCAATGTGCGCGCGTCGACCATACTTGGCGCCGTCGGCGCCGGCGGCATCGGCGAATCCCTGCGCCTTTCGATCGGCCGAGGCCATGAGGCCAAGACAATCGCCATCGTTTTCCTGCTGTTCTGTACGATTGTCGCCGTCGATCAGTTTTCGGCGTGGCTGAGACACCGTCTTGTCGGCCGGCAAGCGTTCGCATATGGGCGCGGGGAGTAAGGCATGAACGCCGACGCTATCGATAACATCGCCGCCCGCCATCCGGATGCGTTCCGACGCTCCCTATGGAAGCGCTACGCCACCCCGCTCGGTGTCATTCTCTGCATTCTCTACACCTTCTACTGCGCGTGGTTCTTCTCGATCGGCGCCGTTCTCGAGAAGGCAAACTGGAACCTTGCCGGCACTTATCTCGCCGACTGGGTGTCTTACGAAATCCGGCCCGATATCGAATTCAACGACAACCATCTGACGATCGACTACTCCCGTTTTTCCAAACTGGGATCCAATCCAAATCCCGACTGGGTGGCCAAGCAGATGGCGGTGATCGAGCGGCGGGTCGACGCCGCACCTGCACCGGCGGCCGCGACGAACAAGTCGTCGCAGGATTCGTTTATGGCGCCTGGTGCGCCAACTGCCGAGAACCCGGCCGCCCCGTTTGGCCAATCGGTTCCGGCTACGCCTGAAGTAGTGCGCGAAAACGCGGTTGTGGCGGCGACTGTCACTCTTGGCAATGGCCAGATCGCCATCACGCCAGACCTTGTCACCGTGACGCGCGGCGCCGAAAGCGTCATTTTCGACATTGCCAAGGACAGCTCTGTGACGCCACGCACACCGCTGCCTGACTGGATCGAGCAACGCAGGCCAGGCTCGACAGCCTATGTCTCGTTTGGTTTTCTCGGCCGCGCTGAAGTCCAAAGCGACGAAGTCGTCGCCTGGAGACGTTTCTTCGGCTGGGCCAATTTTGTGTTTGATACGAACTCGCCATTCTGGGGAAAGCCGTTCGGCGAGGTCGCGTCACTGATTATCTCTGGGGCACGCATCGATCCGTCGCGGCCAAACGCAGCGCTCGCCTGGGACAACATCCTCAATAATGCCGAGTGGCAGCACGGCGACGTCTGGCTGAAGCTTTTGCAGACCATCGTCATGGCTTTCGTCGGCACGGTGCTGGCCTCGATCGTCGCCTTCCCACTCGCCTTCCTGGCTGCGCGCAACGTCACGCCGAGCTGGATTGCCAATCAGGCAACAAAACGCTTCTTCGATTTCCTCCGCTCGGTCGACATGCTGATCTGGGCGCTGTTTTTCACGCGCGGCTTCGGTCCGGGGCCGCTGGCCGGCATGTCGGCGATCTTCTTCACCGACACCGGTACCCTGGGCAAACTCTACTCCGAGGCGCTGGAAAACATCGATGACAAGCAGCGCGAGGGTATCCGCTCGGTTGGCGCCGCGCCGGCAATGGTGCAGCGCTATGGCGTGCTGCCCCAGGTTCTGCCGGTATTCCTTAGCCAATCCCTCTATTTCTGGGAATCGAACACGCGGTCGGCAACGATCATCGGCGCTGTCGGCGCCGGCGGCATCGGCCTGAAATTATGGGAAGCCATGCGCACCAACACCAACTGGGCCAATGTTTTCTATATGGTTCTGCTGATCCTGCTTGTCGTTTTTGTCTTCGACAACATCTCCAGCTATCTTCGCCGCAAGCTGATGGGGACAGTTGGAAACGGCAACGATGAGCGGCCCGAGCGCGTTTCCGCCCGCCCGCCGGCGGCTCAGATCGCCTGAGAGGGAAGACTTGGCTGCGTCTTAAGGACCTGCCCTCTTCCAACCGCTCTTG
Organism: Mesorhizobium sp. M0938; assembly: GCF_040319125.1. NCBI lineage: Bacteria > Pseudomonadati > Pseudomonadota > Alphaproteobacteria > Hyphomicrobiales > Phyllobacteriaceae > Mesorhizobium > Mesorhizobium sp. M0938. The sequence continues at coordinate 188,611 of NZ_JAMYNS010000011.1, forward strand.
ATGTGCTTGCAGCCGTCGCGATAGACGGCTTCCGGGTTTTCCGAAAAATCGCGCCAGACCTTGGTTGCCGCCGCCAAGTCCTTCAGCGAGCGGCCGAAGGCCTCGATCGTCAGCCAGTCGTCATAGCCGCTCTTGCGGATGGCCGAAAACGTCTCTTTCCACGGAATGTGGCCGCGCCCCGGCACGCCGCGATCGTTCTCCGAGATGTGGATATGGACGACATTTTTGCGGTTGCGCGTATAGGCGCCGATCGGGTCGGCCTCCTCGATATTGGCGTGGAACGTGTCGTACATCGCCTTGATATGCGGCCGGTCGATTGCGTCGACATGCTCCGACAGATCGTCCATCGTGTTGAGCAGATAGCATTCGAAGCGGTTGAGCGCTTCCAGCCCGATGGTGACGTTTTTCTTGCCGGCGTGGTCACCGATGGCGCGTTGCGAGGCGACCGAGCGCTTCTTCTCCGCCGCCGTCGGCCCACTGCCGGAAAATGCGCCGAGTGTCGAATGCAGCGGGCCGCTCAACGTCTTGGCGCCGAGCGCAGCCGAGCAGTCGATCGCCCATTTCATATAGTCGATGCCGGCCTTGCGCGTCGCGGCATCCGGCGAGATCAGGTTCATCGAGGCATCGCCCATTGCCGAAACCGCGGTGCGCTCCAGTCCGATACGATCGAGCAGTTCGCCGAGCTTTTTGTAATCGTCCGGCGTGCCTGAAAAGATCGGTATCTCGACGCCGTCAAAACCGGTCGCCTTGATGTCCCTGAGCAGTGGCTCGTGTTTCTTCGACACCGCCGTCGTCCACAAGAACATACACATGCCGATTTTCATCGACGCCCCCTCCCCATGAGTTCCGGTTGTTTTTAGAGTTTCGTCCAAGCCCCGTTCTTCTTAGACGACTTCACGCAGGCTTCGATGAACGCCATGCCTTCGACACCGTCCTGGATGGTCGGGAAGACGACGTCCTTAGCCGGCTTGCCGCCTTTGCGGCGCGCCGCGCGGATGGCGCGGGCCGCCTCCTGGTAGATGTTGGCGAAGCCTTCGAGATAGCCTTCCGGATGGCCTGACGGAACCCGGCTGACGCGCCCGGCGACGGGCAGCGCGCCGGCACCATTTCGGGTGAGCAACTGCTTCGGCTGGCCGAACGGCGTGTACCAGAGATAATTCGGGTCGGCCTGCACCCATTCAAGCCCGCCCTTCGAGCCATAGATGCGCAGCTTCAGCCCATTCTCGTGGCCGGGCGCCACCTGGCTTGCCCAGATCATGCCCTTGGCCGGATGCGACTTGCCGACCGGCTTGAAGCGCAGCATCACGTTGACATTGTCGTCGAGCTGCCGCCCCGGCACGAAGGCGTCGAGATCGGCCGATAGCGAATCGAGCTCCAGCCCGCAGACGAAGCGCGCGAGATTATAGGCATGCGTGCCGATGTCGCCCAGCGCACCGCCTGCACCCGCCTGCTTGGGATCTGAGCGCCAGGCCGCCTGCTTCTGACCGGTGGCGGCAAGGTCTTCGGTCAGCCAGTCCTGCGGATATTCCGACTGCACGATGCGGATGTCGCCGAGCTGGCCCTTGGCCACCATTTCGCGCGCCTGCCGTATCATCGGATAGGCGGTGTAGTTGTGGGTGAGCACAAAGACCTTGCCGGTCTTTTCGACCAGTGCCGCCAGTCTCTTTGCCTCGGCCAGCGTCGTCGCCAGCGGCTTGTCGCAAATGACGTGGATGCCGGCTTCGAGAAACGCCTTCGCCGCCGGCACATGCACATTGTTGGGCGTGACGATGGCGACCGCCTCGATGCCGTCCGGCCGCTTGGCCTCGGCCTTGGCCATCTCGGCGAAGGAGCCATAGCTGCGCGTGGGATCGAGCCCGAGTTCCGCGGCCGACGCTTTCGCACGCGCCGGGTCGGACGACAGGGCACCGGCGACCAACACGAACTCATTGTCCATGCGCGCCGCGATCCGGTGCACGGCACCGATGAAGGCGCCTTGCCCGCCGCCGACCATGCCGTAACGGATCGGGCCGCCTCCCGTTTCCGACTTCGATGCGCCGACCATGATTTTCTCCCTCGTCTGAAATAGCCTCCCCCTTGAGGGGAGGGTGGCCCGAAGGGCCGGGAGGGGTCGGTTCATGCCGAGCTTTACGCCCAGCAACCCCACCCCGATCCGCTGCGCGGATCGACCCTCCCCTCGAGGGGGAGGGAAAGCCGCGCTAGATTCCCATCATGGCGCGCAGCACCTTCTTGTCGGTCGCGCCGCCGGCGAAATCGTCAAACGCCTTTTCCGTCACCCTGATGATGTGATGCTCAATAAAGGGAGCGCCTTCGGCCGCACCGTCCTCCGGATGCTTCAGGCAGCATTCCCATTCCAGCACCGCCCATGAATCATAGTCATATTGGGCGAGCTTTGAGAAGATGCCGCCGAAGTCCACCTGCCCGTCGCCGAGCGAGCGGAAACGCCCGGCCCGGTTCGTCCAGCTCTGATAGCCGGAATAGACGCCTTGCCGGCCGGTCGGGTTGAACTCGGCGTCCTTGACGTGGAACGCCTTGATCCGCTCGTGATAGATGTCGATGAATTCGAGATAATCGAGCTGCTGCAGCAGGAAATGCGACGGGTCGTAGTTGATATTGCAGCGCTTGTGGCCGCCCACCGCGTCGAGAAACATCTCGAACGTCGCGCCGTCGAACACGTCCTCGCCCGGATGGATCTCGTAACCGAGGTCGACGCCATTGTCCTCATAGACGTCGAGGATCGGCTTCCAGCGTTTGCCGAGTTCGGAAAATGCTTCCTCGATCAATCCCGCCGGCCGTTGCGGCCAAGGATAAAGGTAGGGGAAGGCTAACGCTCCGCAAAACGACACCGAGGCCTTGAGCCCGAGATTTTTTGAAGCTTTGGCACCGAACTTCATCTGTTCGACCGCCCATTGCTGCCTGGCTTTAGGATTGTTGTGCACCGCAGGGGGCGCGAAGCCGTCGAACTGCGCATCATAGGCCGGATGCACCGCCACCAATTGTCCCTGCAGATGCGTCGATAGCTCGGTGATCTCGACGCCGGCATCCGTGCAGATGCCCTTCACTTCGTCGCAATAGGCCTTGGAAGACGCCGCCTTCTCGAGGTCGAACAGGCGGCTGTCCCAGGTCGGGATCTGCACGCCCTTGTAGCCCAGCCCGGCCGCCCATCTGGTGATCGACGGCAGCGAATTGAATGGTGCGGCATCGCCCGCGAACTGCGCCAGAAACAGCCCAGGACCCTTCATTGTCGACGGCATCGGCATCCTCCCTTTTTGTCAGGACCAAGCATAGCGCCGATTGAAAGCACGGCCAGCCTCTTCGGTCTTTTCTCGACAGGCGCATATTTGCGCCGCCATTCTGGTATTACCAAATGTGGATATTTGGTCAAGCGGCTCCGCTCGCAATCAGAGCTGCCGTGATTGCCCAATAGCGAGAAAATATACCAGCTTAATCAATGGACTAATCCACTAACAGAGTTACCATGCAGGACTTCTTGCCGTCCATATGAAATTGCTGTAGACCTCTCAGGAGGCCCAATTGGTCGAACCAGTTCACGGCAAATGCTGGAGCGCCTTGGGGAGGAATCTTGCGACGCAATCTGGGGGGGCGTCGCGGGCGAATTGTTACAGGCGAATTCTGGGAAGGACAGACCATGCATCTTTCGACGCACAACTGGATGCGGGCCGAACCGTTGGAGACGACGCTCAGGCGCATCAAGAAATTTGGCTATGAGTCGATCGAGATTTCCGGCGAGCCCGAACAGTACAAGACCAACGAGACGCGTGCGCTCCTCAAGGAGCACGGTATCCGCTGCTGGGGGGCCGTGACGCTGATGCTGGGCGAGCGCAATCTCGCCGCCAAAGACCAGGGCCAGCGCGAGCGCTCGGTGCAGTATGTCAAGGACGTGCTGACGATGGTCAGCGAGCTCGACGGCGAGATCATCACCCTTGTTCCCGCCACCGTCGGCAAGGTGGTGCCGGACGGCACCGAAGAAGAAGAATGGAAATGGGTGGTCGACGCCACCAGGGAATGCTTCACCCACGCCAAGAAGGTCGGCGTCAAAATCGCGGTCGAGCCACTCAACCGCTTCGAGACCTATCTGTTCAATCGTGGCGCGCAGGCGCTGGCGCTGGCCGATGCGGTCAGCCCCGAATGCGGCGTCTGCCTCGACGCCTATCACATCCACATGGAAGAATTTAACGTCTATGACGCCATCCGGCAGGTCGGCAAGCGCCTGTTCGACTTCCATGTCGCCGACAATAACCGCTTCGCCGCCGGTCTCGGACAAATCGACTGGCCGAAGATCGTCAGCACGCTGAAGGAGGTCGGTTACGACGGCGCGCTCACCAATGAATTCGTCGCCCCTGTCGACCGCACGCCGGCCGCTCCCTATCCCGACATGGTCGAACGCAATCCTGTCGACATTTCGCCCGAGCAGCTCAAGTTCATTCAGGATCATGGTTCCAGCGTGCTGACGGAAAAGTTCTACACCGATCAGATGCGCATCAACGCTGAAACGCTGCTGCCGCTGATCAAGTAGTCGACCCGTTTGGGAATGAGCCTTTCCGCCCTGACCGGCGGCAGGGCCGGGGATGAACATGCGCATCAAGACGGTCCAAGCCTGGTGGGTTCGCATACCGATCGAAGCCGCGAAGCAGCATCGCAGCGACTTCGGTCAGGTAACGACGTTCGACGCCGCCATCCTGCGCATCGAGACCAATGACGGGCTGGTCGGCTGGGGCGAAGGCAAGAATGCCGCCGGCAGCACCGGCAGCTATGGCGCACTCGTCCACATGCTGAACCACGAAATCGGCCCGCAGCTGATCGGCTGCGATCCGGCCGACATCGGGGTCATCTGGGAGATGCTATACAATGGCGTGCGCCACGACAGTGCCGCGAAAAACGGCCACGCCATGCCGCAGCTGGCGCGGCGCGGCATCAGCGTCGCCGCGATCAGCGCCGTCGATATCGCGTTGTGGGATATTCTGGGCAAGTCGCTGGGGGTTCCGGTCTGGCGGCTGCTTGGCGGTCGCAAACTCGACCGCATGCCGGCCTATGCTTCCGGTGGCTGGGCCTCCTCCGAGGCGATCGGCGACCAGCTGAAATCCTATATCGCCAAGGGCGGCTTCAAGGCGCTGAAGATGCGCGTCGGCGCGATGGACGGCACCCCGCACAATTCCGCCGCCCGCGTCCGCGCCGCAAGACAGGCGCTCGGCCCCGATGTCGACCTGATGGTCGATGCCCATGGCACTTATACGGTGGCGGAAGCCAAGCGCTTCATCCATCTCGCCGGCGATCTCGATCTGGCCTGGTTCGAGGAGCCGGTCATCGCCGACGACAAATCAGGCATGGCCGAAGTGCGGGCGTCCGGATCCATCCCGATCGCCACCGGCGAAAGCGAAGCGACGCGCTATGCGTTCCGCGACCTCGCCACGCTGAAGGCGGCCGATATCTTCCAGCCGGACCCGGCCTTTTGCGGCGGCATCAGCGAGGCGATGAAGATCGGCACCATCGCCAGCGCCTTCAATCTGCGCTTTGCGCCGCATCTGTGGGCAGGCGCCCCTTGCTTCTTCGCCGGGCTCCATGTCTGCGCTGCTTCGCCGGCTAGCTTTACCGTCGAATATTCGCTCGGCGCCAACCCGATGATCCACGATCTGATCGAAGAGACTGTCGAAGCAAAGGACGGTATGATAGCGATCCCCGAGAAGCCCGGGCTGGGATTCACCCTTTCGGAGCGGTTCCTGGAGGCGCACGCGCTACGCGGCTGATCATGAAAGAAAAGAACCTTCTCGCTGAGCTCGCCGCCTATCTGTTCTCCCACTCCGACAAGGAGACGGGCCGAACGCCGTCGGAGCGTGAGCTGGCCGAGCATTTCGCCGTCAGCCGTGGCCAGATCCGCGAGGCGCTGGCCATCCTCGAAGCCATGCGTATCGTCGAGCGCCGGGCCAAATCCGGCATCTATATCGACACCAAGCAGCCCAGCGTCGAAGCGATGGCACTGTTTGCGCGAGCCGGCCTGCCGCTCGACCCGATTATGATCTACGAGACGGTCGAGTTGCGCAAGATTCACGAAATCAAGGCCGCTGAGCTTGCTTGTTCGCGTGCCACCGAGGAGAATTTCGAGCGGCTGCGCGAAATCCTGAAGGCTTCGGAGGAGCGCATTGCTGCGGGCGAAGGCCTGGCCAAGGAGGATCGCGAGTTTCACCTTGAGATCGTGCGGGCAACCAAGAACAGCGTTTTTCACAACATATGCAGCGTCTATTACATGATGGGTGAGCAACGCCTGCCGATTTATTTCAACGATCCCGAACGTGGCGTTCGCTCGCATGCCGAGCACATTCAGATCTACGGGGCCCTGCTGCGCCGCGACGGCAATCTCGCCCAGGCGCTGATGAGCGCCCATCTGCAAGGCGCGGAAAGCTACTGGAAAGGCCTGATCGAAGGCGGCGGCGCAGAACCTCACAGCCCAGCACTCGAGCAGGTCTGATATGCCTAAAATCCTGTCGACGCACACGCTGCACCCGCGCGCCTCCGCCATGCTGACTGGTGCCGGCGAACTCGCTGTCGCCTCCGGCCTCAATGCGGACACGCTGGCGACTGAGGCGGGGAATGCCGACATCATCATCGTTCGCGCGCCGCTGCCGCCAGAACTTTTCGAAGGTGCAACGAAGCTCCGGGCTGCAATCCGCCATGGCGCCGGGCTCGACATGATCCCGATGGAAGCGGCCACCGCAGCCGGCGTGCTGGTAGCGAACGTGCCGGCGGTCAATGCACGGTCGGTCGCCGAATACGTGATGTTCGCGACCCTGGCGCTGCTTCGGCGTTTTCGCATGGTGGACCGCGATTTGCGGACAAAAGGCTGGCTGGCCGGCCGCGACCACGCCAATTTCGCCAGCGAGCTCGCCGGCAAGACGATTGGCATCGTCGGCTTCGGTGCCATCGGACGGGCAGTCGGCCATATCGCGGCGCATGGTTTCGATCTCAACGTGGTGGCGACCACGCGCAGCATGAGGCCGGCGCCGGACCGGGTCGGCTTTCTGTCGATCGACGCACTGGTCGAGCAGAGCGACATCGTCGTTCTGTGCTGCCCGCTGACACCGGAGACGCGCGGCCTGATCAATCGCGAGCGTATCGCGCGCATGAAGCCGCATGCGCTGCTGATCAATATTTCGCGCGGCCCGGTGGTCGACGACGACGCGCTGATCGAAGCGCTGCAAAAGGGCCGTATCGGCGGGGCTGCACTCGATGTCTTTGCGACGCAGCCGCTGCCCTCAGATCATCCCTATTTCGGCTTCGATAATGTCATGGTCACGCCGCACATGGCCGGCATCACCGAAGAATCTATGATGCGCATGGGCGTCGGCGCTGCGGGTGAAGCCTTGCTCGTGCTGGCCAACAAATTACCGGTCAATCTGCGCAATCCCGAAGTGATCGAGCACTATAGGCGGCGGTTTCCGGCCGACGCCTGACGGCACCTCAACGGCGAAGCAGTGCCTCGACTTCCGCCGCAATGCGCAGGAGACGGTGGTCGTGGCCATTGCGCGCCACCAGCATCAGCCCGGCCGGGCGCGTCATTCCCGGCATCGGCAGCGAGATCGCACAGAGGTCGAACTGGTTGGCAACCTGCGTGTTGCGCAGCAAAAGGCCTTCCGTACGCTCACATAGAACATCGTCGCTGGTCATCGACACGATGGTCGGTGCGGTGACCGGCGTGGTCGGCAGGGCCAGCACATCGATCGACGCCAGCCGCTCGTCCATGGCGTCGACAAGCGCCGCGCGGCGGCGGATTGCCCTTATATAGGCCGTGGCCGGAACGGCGGCGGCGCGCGACAGCGGCTCGCTCACCCGCGGATCGACCGGCGTTGTCGCGCCAGTCGCCAGCCAATCTGCATGGACCTCGGCGCCCTCCATCGCAGCGATCGAGGCCCGCCCGGTTACCCCTCGCAAATCGGCAAGGAGGTCATCGATGGACAGGTCGGCGAGGCGTGCACCCGCAAGCTCTACCGTTCGAACACATCGGTCGAACGCCACCGCGACCTCTTCCTCCGTATCGTCGAACAGCACGCCGCGTGGAACGCCGATGCGCAGTCCGGCAAGCGGAAGTGGAATGAGAGCCAGAGGCTCTTCGCCGGCCATCACGGCATCGGTTGCAGCACATTCGGCCACGGTGCGGGCAAGCGGACCAATGGAGTCCAGCGTGACCGACAGCGGGAAAACGCCATCACGCGGCACGCGCCGCGCCGTCGGCTTGAAGCCGACGACACCGTTCAGCGATGCCGGAATGCGCACCGAACCGCCGGTGTCGGAACCGATCGAGATCTCGCTCGTACCTTCGCCGACCGAAACACCGGCGCCGGAGGATGAGCCGCCCGCAATCCGGCTGGCGTCGGTCGCATTGCCGGGCGTGCCGTAATGCGGATTGACGCCGATCGCGGTGAAAGCGAATTCGGTCATATTGGTTTTGCCGAAGATGACGGCGCCGGCCTGTCGCAGCCGCCGCACGATGACGGCATCCCGCAGCGCCGGCGCCGCGGCGCCGAGCAACAGCGATCCGGCCGTGGTCGGCTCGCCTGCGACGTCGAACAAGTCCTTGATCGATACGATCGCTCCGTCGAGCGGTCCGAGCGTCACGCCGGCTTTGCGCCTGGCATCGGCGGCATCGGCTGCTACCCGAGCGGCTTCCGGATAGAGTTTTACGAACACGCTTTCATTATTCGCGCGGACGGCGAGACGCGAAAGGACGGCTTCAAGACGATCGCGGGCTGATTGCATTTCGGTGTCGGACTCCGGACGCCTGCAACGTCTTACAGGCAACGACTGGTGCATGGACTGCAGAGGCATAACCTGGCAGGGACAGATTTGCACCCCGTTGAATGGAAGGAGGAGACCTGATGCTGTACAAAGGCAGCTGCCACTGCGGCAAGATCGCCTTCGAGATCGAAGGCGATCTGACCGGAGCCGTGCGATGCAATTGCTCGATCTGCTCACGCAAGGGCGCGCTGCTATGGGCCGTGCCGCATGAGACGTTGCGGGTGTTTGCCTGGGGCGACGATCTTGGCAGGTACACTTTCGGCAACCAAGTCATCGCCCACCGGTTCTGCCGGACCTGCGGCGTCCATCCCTTCGCCGAGGATGTCAGCGAAGGGGACGAACGAAGCGCCTACGTCAACATCCATTGCGTAGACGACCTCGATCTGGACGCTGTGTCGATTTTCGACTTCGACGGCCGCGCGGCCTGAAACCGAAACCATTGCCGGCTGCCAGCGTTCGAGCGGTCTAACGGTACCCGGTCACATCGGCTGGTTTGCCGGCGTCCTGAACCTCGGGAACATAGCGCCAGGCGTCGGGCCGCGAGCCGTCGAGATCGGTGAAACCGTAGACCTGCGCCAGCCCGCCACTCGACAGCGATTGTCCGTTCCAACGCGAACGATCCGGGTCGGCCGCAAGCGCCGCCACCGCGCGGCCGACAAAGCGCGGCGTCTCCGAGATGGCAAAATGCGGCACCTTCGCTGTCGCATCGCGCCAGTTGTCCTCCTTGACGCCGAACGCCTCAAGCATCATTTCCGAACGCAACCAGCCGGGCGTGAGCGAAACCGACGTAGCACCATACGCCGCGAGATCCTTGGCATGGGCCCATGCCATGCGCGTCACCGACACTTTGGCGAGATCATAGAAGGGCGAGAGTCGGTAGTGGTCGGCATTGTATTCGGCGGTGCCGTCGGTGACCTCGACAAGCAGCCCACCCGAACGCTCGATCAGCAGCGGCAGCGCGTGGTGAGCTGTGATCAGGTGCGTGTCGATTGCCAGCCTGAGCATGCGCAGGCCGTTCTCGAGATTGTGCTGCCAGACCGCTTTGTTCCATTCGAACAGCTTTTCGCCGCCCCAGATGTCGTTGACCAGTACATCGAGACGGCCCTGCTCCGCGCGGATTCGGTCGACCAATTTGCGCACGTCTTCCGAAATCAGGTGATCGACCTGCACGGCAATGCCCTTGCCGCCAAGCGCCGAAACCAGTTCCGCCGTTTCCTCGATGGTCTCAGGACGTGCATATTCGGACGGATGCTCGCGCGTCGACCTGCCGGTGGCGTAAACAGTCGCGCCGGCAGCGCCCAGTTCGACTGCAATGCCTCGGCCGGCGCCACGGGTGGCGCCCGCGACCAGAGCGACTTTTCCACGAAGCGTCATTAGGCTCTCCGAAACTCGATTCGACAAGGAGGTCTGGTCTTTGCCAGTGTCACAATATATAAATGATCATTCGGTTATAAATGGATGTCAAGATGCCCCGGCCAAAAACCCAGTCCGACGAAGACGTGCTCGAAGCGGCGAACCGGCTGATCCACGCGCATGGCCCGGAAGCGCTCACCTTCGAGCGGCTGTCCGTGGCCTGCGGACTTTCCGGCTCGACGCTGGTGCAGCGTTTCAAAAGCAAGGCCGCTCTGAAGCAGAGGGCTCTGTTGCAGGCATGGGACCGGCTTGATGACAAGACGGCGAGGCTGTCGAAGACGATCCCAAGAACCCCTGATGGAGCGATTGGCCTGCTGGTGGCGCTGTCGCAGGACTATGGCGGCATCGAATCCTATGCCGAGGGCCTTCTGGTGCTGCGCGAGGATCTGCGCGATCCGCTGCTTCGCGCACGCGGCGCGTCGTGGAAAGCTTCTCTGTGTGACGTGCTCGACGCCTGTTTTGCCTCAGCAGCCGATCCGCCTGAAGGCATCGGCCTGCTCATGGCTTCGCACTGGCAGGGCTCGCTGCTGTGGTGGAGTTTCGACCCCAAGGTCGAAGTGACTGCTTATGTCGAAAACAGCCTGACGCGTTTCGTAACGGCGATAACGGCCCGAAGAGCGTAACCGATCTCCGGGCCGATCAAAGATGAATCCGCAAGGGCGGACGGGCTAGGCTGCGTGCTTCGGGCCGAGCAGGAACGCCGCCAAGGCCGCCAGCAACGTCGCGATCCCGCAATAGGCGAAAGCGCTGGCAACGCCGGCATTGTCGATAAGCACGCCGCCGAAAACGGCGCCCAGCGCAATGGCCACCTGGAACGCGGCGACCATCAGCCCACCGGCGCTCTCGGCCTGGTCGGGAGCGGCTCGCACCAGCCAGGTTTGTAGCCCGACTGGCACCGCACCGAAGGCAAAGCCCCAGGCGGCAACCGCTATCGCCGCGATGACTGGCGAGGCTCCGAGAGTAAGCAGCAAGGCGGCTGCCAGAGCAATCAGCAGAGGTGCCAGGCCGACGGCGGTCTTAAGGCTGCGCTCGGCCATGAAGCCACCGGCAAAATTGCCGAAGAACCCACCGATTCCAAAGGCGAGCAGCACCAGAGAGATCGTCTCGATGTCCAGCGCAGGCACCTTCTCAAGAAACGGGCGGACATAGGTGAAGCCGGCAAAGTGTCCCGAGGCGACCAGCAGGACCACCAGAAGTGCCGCCCTGATCGTCGGGCGCTTCATCACGTCCAGCAAGGTTCGAAAGTTTGCCACACCCATCGGCGGCAGCTTCGGAAGGGTGGCGATCTGCACCAGCAGCGCCAGGGCGCCGACGACCGCCGCGATCATGAAAGCGGTGCGCCATCCCCAGACGTCGCCGACATAAGCGCCAACCGGGGCTGCGGTAACGGTGGCGACCGAAACGCCGGTTAGGATAATCGACATGGCGCGCGGCATCAGCCGCATCGGCACGAGCCGCATCGCCATGGCCGCCGACATCGACCAGAAGCCGCCGAGGGCGATGCCAAGAACGACGCGGGCAGCCAGAAGCACAGGAAGCGACGACGCGAACGCCGCGAGCAGGTTCGAGACGATCAGAAGAACGGTCAGGCCCCACATGACCAGCCTGCGATCCAGCCGCTTGGTGACGATGGCCATGGTCGGCGCCGCGATCGCCCCGACGACCGCTGTCGCAGTGACAGCTTGCCCGGCGGCGCCTTCGGTGATGCCGAGATCCTGCGCCAGCCGCGTCAGCAAGCTGGCGGGCAGGAATTCGGCCGTTACCAGGCCGAAAACGCCAAGCGCCAGCGATACCACCGCGCCCCACGCCGGCTCGGATCGTTCTTCGGATTCGGAAGAGTCGAGAACAGCGGCGTCCATGACGCCTGTCACGGGTTCGGTCATGGTGAATCTCCGATCTGGTTGCAGCGCAACATTTGGCTGCAGTGCAACATAGGGAGTGACCGCCTGGAGTTTCCATGCTAGAAACACCATTATGCTTGACTATTCGTCCAAAGTTCCGATCACCGGCGATCCGCTGACGGACATATTGCGCGGGCTGCGGCTCGACGGCGTCGAATATGGCCGCTGTGAAATGCAGGAGCCTTGGGGGCTTCAATTTCCGGCCCAGACGGCGGCGCGGTTTCATTTCATCGGCCGCAAGGGATGCTGGCTGCTGCAACCGTCCGGCGAATGGGTAGAGCTCAAGGCGGGCGACGCGGTGTTGCTGCCACGCGGTGCAGCACACGTCCTGGCAAGCGAGCCGGGCGTTGAGGCTTCGCCGATCCAGGGCTACCAGGTCGCCGAGGTCTGCAAGGGCGTCTACTGCCTGTCCAACGAAGGTTGCCGGCCGGGGACCCTGCTGTTTTTCGGCAGCATGTATTTCAATCTCGACGGTTTGCATCCATTGCTCGGCATGATGCCGGACGTGATGCGCGCGCACGAGTTGGAAGCCTATGAACCCGGCATCCCGCATCTGCTGGAGTCCATGGCCCGCGAAGTGACGCTGGAGCGTGTCGGCTCAGGTGGCATTCTCGCACGGCTTGCCGATGTGCTCGCCGCCACCGTCATCCGGTCATGGGTCGAGCGCGGCTGCGGCGACTCGTCCGGATGGATTGCGGCGGTGAGAGACCGCGAGATCGGTCGCGTGCTGGCCGCAATCCACCTCGAACCGGACCGCGACTGGACCGTGGAAACGCTCGCCAGGATGATGGGCGCCTCGCGATCAGGTTTCGCGGAGCGCTTCGCGACGATCGTCGGCGAAACGCCGGCGAGATACGTCACCCAGGTGAGGATGCACCAGGCACGGCAATGGCTGGTCCGCGACCGGCTGAAGATCTCCGTCGTCGCCGCTCGCCTGGGCTATGAATCCGACGCGGCCTTCAGTCGCGCGTTCAAGCGCGTCATCGGAACGGCTCCCAGCCATTTCCGGGCCGAGGAACAGGCTGAGACCCGTCAAGCCGGCTAAATCTGGCCAGGGGCTTTAAGCCGCCGAGCATCCTGCTGCCCAACAGACGCGCTCTAGAGCGCTTCACCGTTTCACGGAAACGCCGAAACGCTCTATCTCTTTGTTTCTGCGCAATTCCCTAGGGAAAGCGCTATGCGTTTTTCCCGGGAAAACCGTTTCACACTTTTCCTGGAATTGCTTTACCCCGCGTGGCGGAGGCTTATTCCGCTACTCTTGTCGAACAGCACCACCTTGTCCGGATCCCAGGCAAAGCGCACCGGTTGCTCGATCTCGACATCGGTTCTGGCCGGCACCGTGGCCCGCAGCATGGCATCGCCGACCCGCAGCGTAAGGATCTTCTCGACGCCATGGTTCTCGACATCGTGGACGCGCGCTTCCACCGGCGCCCCGCTCTCGAGATAGACATCCTCGGGACGAATACCGAAGACGAGCGGGCGACCGTCGGTGACACCGCTCGTTTTCGCCCTCCCCGCAAAAGGCAGCTCGAAATTCAACGGTGCCATCACCGCGCGGCCGTCGACGAGCTTGCCCTCGATGAGATTCATCGGTGGCGAGCCGACGAAGCTCGCCACATAGGTGTCGCGCGGATTGTTGTAGATCTCATACGGCGTGCCGGTCTGGACGATGCGGCCATGGTTGAGCACGCCGACCTTGTCGCCCATCGACATCGCCTCGATCTGGTCGTGCGTCACGAACAGGAAGGTCGCGCCGAGCTGCATTTGCAGGTTCTTCAGCTCGGTGCGCAGCGCCTCGCGCAATTTGGCGTCGAGCGCCGACAGCGGCTCGTCCATCAGGAACACACGCGGCTTGCGCACGATGGCACGACCGATCGAAACACGCTGCATCTCGCCGCCCGAAAGCCGGTCGGTCTTGCGATCGAGCAGATGCTCTATTCGCAGCGTCCTGGCGGCACGGTCGACGCGATCCTTGATCTCGGCGTCGGGCAGCCGGCGGATTTTCGGCTTCAGCGGAAATTCGAGATTTTGGCGCACCGTATAGCGTGGATAAAGCGAATATTGCTGCAGCACCAGCGCCACATCCCGCTCGGCCGCACCCCAGTTCGCGACGTCGACGCCATCGATGAAGACCTGGCCTTCGGTCGGCTTCTCCAGGCCGGCGACCATGCGCAGCGTCGTCGTTTTGCCGGCCCCGGTCTCGCCGAGCAGCACGAAGAACTCGCCATCGGCAATGTCGAGGTTGAGCCCGGTCAATGCAGTGTGATTGCCGAATGTCTTCGAGATGTTTTTAAGCTGGATATGGGCCATCAGAGTCTCACCTCCAGCGACTTGCCGCTCGCCGTATCGAAGAAATGCGCCTGGGCCGGATCGATCCTGACGAAGACCCTCTCGCCCGGTCCAGTGACAAAGCCGCTCTTGGTGCGCGCGCGCAGCATCTTGGAGCCGACCTTGAGGTCGACGATGTCGAAAGAGCCGAGCGGCTCGACGATCTGCGCCTCGACCGGCAAGAACCCGTCGGCGGCTTCGCGGCGAACGATGACGCCTTCCGGCCGGATGCCGAGCGCAAGCTTGGCGCTGGCATGGCCGTTGAGCTTCGCCAGCAGCGCGCGCGGGAATTCGAAGCCGGTGGCCGCTCCGCCAACCGTCACCGAGGCCGACGCGGCTTTTTCCGCCACCGAGGCATCGGCGACATTCATGACCGGGCTGCCGACGAACTGCGCGACGAACAGATTCGCCGGTCGCGAATAGACCTCGTCCGGCGAACCGACCTGCTGCAGCACGCCTTCATGCATGATGACGATGCGGTCGGCGAGGCTCATCGCCTCGATCTGGTCATGCGTGACATAGATGGTGGTGGAGCCCTGCTTGATGTGCAGCCGCTTGATCTCGGCCCGCATCTCCTCGCGCAGCTTGGCATCGAGCGCGCCGATCGGCTCGTCCATCAGCATTGCCTTCGGCCGCCGCACCAGCGCCCGGCCGATGGCCACGCGCTGCATGTCGCCGCCCGACAGCGCCGAGGGTTTCTTGGCGAGGAGATCGGTGATCTGCAGCGTCTTGGCGACCGAGCGCACCTCGCTGTCGATCTCGGCCTTGCTCTGGCGCGTGGCCCTGAGCGGAAAGGCGATGTTCTCGTAGACGCTCATATGCGGATAGAGCGAGAACGACTGGAAGACCATGGCGATGTCGCGGTCGGCGGCCTTGAGATGCTGGACCGGCTTGCCGTCGATGAGGATATCGCCGCCGTCGATCGTCTCCAGCCCGGCAATAGCGCGCAGTGTCGTCGTCTTGCCGCAGCCCGACTGGCCGAGCAGCACGATGAACTCATTGTCGGCGATCTTGAGATTAAGGTCCTTGATGACCTGAACGGCGCCAAAGAATTTCTGGACGCCACGAAGCTCGATCTGGGTCATGCGTGGCCTTCTTTTTCCAGCGCGCCGGTCGCCTGCGGTTTCTGCCTTGGACCGACCCAACCGGTGATCATGAAGGTCAGCAGTCCGACGATGATGATCGTCAGCCCGTAGCGGTGCAGGAAGAAATTCCACGGCTGGCAGAGCGCGATGATGCCGAACACCATCACGACCTCGGCCGTGCGCTGGATTGTAGCATGGCGGATCATTTGCGGATCGCTCCAAAGGACATGCCGCGCAAGAGGTGGTTGCGGAGCAGGAAGGTGAAGATCGCGACCGGCAGCAGGAACAGGAAGGTTCCGGCGGCAATCACCGTCCAGTCCGGCAAGCCGGAACCGACCTGGCTGGGGATGAAGGGCGGTGCCGTCTGGGCGCGTCGGTTGGTCATGATCAGCGCGAAGGCATATTCGTTCCACGCCGTGATGAAACAGAACACGGCGGTGGCGGCGATGCCGGTGGCCGCTTCCGGCAGCACGATCTTGAAGAAGGCCTCCATGCGCGTGTAGCCGTCGACGAGCGCCGCCTCCTCGTACTCCCTCGGAATCTCGTCCATGAACCCCTTCATCAGCCATACGGAGAAGCTGAGGTTGAAGGCGGTGTAGAGGATGATCAGGCCCCAATGCGTGTCGTTGAGGCCGACGACCCGGTACATCAGGAACATCGGGATCGCCACCACCACCGGCGGCAGCATGCGCGTCGACAGGATGAAGAAGAGCAGGTCCTGCTCCCCCTTGATCTTGAAGCGCGAGAATCCGTAAGCCGTGAAGGTGCCCATGCCGACGGCCAGGACGGTCGAGGTGATGGCGACGATCAGCGAGTTCATGAAGCGGCTCGGATAGCCGGACCACTGCACCTCGCCCCTGCCCGAGCGCACCACCTTCTCGCCGCCGTCAAACACCAGCCGCTCCCACCACGGGGCGGCGGCGTATTGCTCCGGCGTCGGCGCGGTGCGCAACTGCGACCGCTTGGTGAAGAGCTTCACGAAGGGCGATATCTCAGGCTGGAACACCACCGTCGGTGGGATAGTGGTGGCAAGGTTGCGCGGCTTGAACGCCGTCGAGGCTATCCAGTAGATCGGCGCCAGAAAGATCATTGTGATGATCAGCACACCGACGATGGCGAGCTTGTTGAGCGAACGCTCGGTAGAGGTGGTGACAGCGGCCATTCTAGCGCTCCTTCACCTTGTTCAGGTATTTGACGTAGATGTTGGTGATCGCCAGGATCATGATCAGCACGATGTAGGCTAGCGCGCAGGAGCGCCCGGTCTGCCATTCCTGGAACGCCATCTTGTAGAGCCGGATCGAGATCACCTCGGTGGTTGGCTGGCTGGTCAGGATGTAGGCGAGATCGAAGGTCTTGAACGCTTCCATGGTGCGAAAGATGATCGCGATCATCAGAATCGGCGCGACCAAGGGAAGCGTGATGCGAAAGAAGGTGTAGAACGATCCGGCGCGGTCGATCGCGGCCGCTTCGTAGAGGTGCTTCGGCACTGCCGACAGGCCGGCGAGCGACAGCAGCATCACGAAGGGCGACCACATCCAGATGTCGGTGATGGCAACCGCGTAGAGCGCCATGTCGGGGTTGGAGAGCCACTCGAAGGAGCCGAGGCCGAGCGTATAGTTGATGATGCCGAAGGACGGGTCGTAGAGCAGCTTCCAGAACAGGCCGACGACGGCCATCGACAGCATCATCGGCAACAGCAGGAGGGTCGTCAGCAGGCCCTTCAACGGGATATCGCGGTTGAGCAGCAACGCCACCCCAAAGCCGACGATGACCTGGCCGACTACGGAGACGATGACGTATTTGGCGGTGATTGCGAAATTCGACCAGATGAACGGATCGTTGAGCAGCTCGCGGTAATTCTGCAGTCCGACGAAATTGGCCGCCGCCGGGCTCGACGCGCGAAAGTCGGTGAACGAATAGCCGAGCGAATAGATCAGCGGAAAGATGTTGAAGACGATCAGGAAAACGATCGTCGGAATGATGAAGAGATTGCGGATCGTGAGATCGCTCATGCCGCGGGCGGCGGAGCGCGAATTTGGATCCAGAGTGGTCATGACTGCAGTGGCCAAGGCCCGTTCCTTCCTTGTCCGGAAAAGAAAACGGAAGGGGCGAGCTCCCGCCCCCTCCGAGCGTTAATGCCGTTTACTTCACGCGGTTGTATTTCTTGAATGTCGCGTTCCAGTCCGCGGCGAGCGAATCGAGCACTTCCTTGGCCGTGCCCTGATTGCCGGTGATGTACGGATAGACGCGTTGGTTCATCTGGATGAGCAACTCGGCATATTCCGGCGTCGCCCAGAAGTCCTTCACCTTGAACATGGTTTCGTAGAAGGCCTTGTTGTAAGGCGTTGCGTTCTGGAATTCAGGCGACTCGAGCACCTTGGCACTTGCCGTGTAACCGCCGAGTTCCGCCCATTTCTTCTGCGTATCTTCCTTGATGAACCATTCCAGGAACTTCATCGCCTCTTCCTGGTTCTCGGAATAGGAGATGACGGAGATGCCCTGGCCGCCGAGCGCGGCGAACTGGTCACCGTTCGGTCCTGGGGGGTTGGCGAAGAAGCCGGTGGCCTTGGCATTCGGGTTCGAGGCTTCGTTGATGAGCGCCGGGAAGAAGGCGAAATAGTTCATGCTCATCGCCGCCAGGTTCTCGGTGATCGCCTGGTTGTCCTCGATAAAGAAGCTCTTGGCCCAACCAGGAGGAGTGAAGGAATAGAGCTCCTTGTAGGCCTCGAGCGCCTTGACGTTCTGTTCGGAGTTGATGATCCCGTCGACCTTGTAACTGGCATAATCGCCAAGTTCGCCGCCGTAGGAGAAGATGGCGTTCTCGACGCCCATCACCAGCGCGTCATACGAGTTATCGGTGTAGATGGCGACGCCGTAGCGCTTCTCGTCGGGACGGTGGAAGAATTCGGCGATGTCGCGCAACTGCTTCCAGTCCTTCGGCACGCCGAGATCGTAGCCATACTTGGCCTTGAAGGCTTCCATCTCCTTCGGGTCTTCGAACCAGTCCTTGCGATAGGACCAGCCGACCGCGTCGCCCTCGGCCGGGATCGACCAGTACTTGCCGGAGTTGGACGGATATTCGGCGTAGTACTTGACCGTCGCTGGCGCCATCACCTCCTTCAGATTGTGCTTGTTGAAAAAGTCGGTGAGGTCGACATAGTGGCCCGCCTCGGATGCGGCGCCGATCCACTGCGAGTCGCCGACGACCATGTCGTAGGCGCTGCCCTTGGCGTTGAACTCGGTGAATGCCTTGGTCTGGAAGTCGGACCAAGGCGTGGTTTCGACCGTGACCTTCACGCCGCTCTCGGCTTCGTAAAGATTGACGAGTTCCTGCAAATAGTTCGCCGGATCCCATTCAGCCCAGAATATGGTGAGTTCCTTATCCTGCGCGTAGACGGACGTTCCGCAGGCGAGCACTAAGCCGATACCAGCAAGCATGCTGGTCATTGTCTTGCGCATAATGATTTCCTCCCTTGTGCGCATTCTACCGTATCATGCGAGCCGGCGGCGAGGCCGACCCTGGTAGTTCCTCCCGTGATGCACCATCCGGCCTTGAGCCTCCTCGCTCAGCCGAAATGGCCCTCACATTCAATCCGCTTTGTTACCTTGATCTGGTATTACCAATTCCGGACGCACGTCAAGCTCTTTCTTGGACGATGACAGACACTCAAACAAGCGAATTCCAGCGACATCTGCCTGTTTTTCTTAAATTTTCCTACTCCTTGATACGCAAGAGCCTTGTTCGGGCTACGGCACAACGGCTATTGTCAGTAATCGGCGTCCCCATCTGGTCGAACCAGATCGATACTATTCCGTCGCTGTCGCCGGCGCGCTTCTGTCTCCTTCGGCCATCGATTCCGCCACTGCAGCTCGCACCAGGGCCCCGGCTGCCCATTGCGCGACCGACATCATCCTGCGGCTGTCCAGCCCCCATATATCCTTCAGCACGATAAGCACTTCGACACCGAAGATCAGCGACAGAGCCTGCGCCAGGCGCTTGAATTCGCGTGGCGGCAGCCGGTCCTTGAGTGGCGTGATCGCGTCCTTGAGCAGATCGACGCGATGGCCGCGCGTAAAGGCCGGCTCGCCGCCCAGCGTGCCCGCCTGCCGGCGCGCCCACTGGTCGAGCGACAACTTCAGCGCCGCCTTGAAGGTCGCCTCGAAGGCCTCGATGCGAGGCATGGCGGTATCGAACAATTCGACCACCCGGCGCTCGGGATCGGTCGAGGATGATTTCCAGGTGAGGATCGGCCCGAGCCCTTCGTTGACCACCGCCTGCACCAGCGCCGCCTGGCTGGGAAAATACCTATAGGCGGTGGCGCGCGAGACTTCCGCGGCTTCGGCGACCTCGCTGACCGAGGGCGTGGCGCCTGCCTGCATCAGCCTTGTCGCCGTCTCCAGCATCAACCGCCTTGTGCGTGCCCGCGGTCCGCGCGCCGATCGAAAGTCGGCGTCGTCGGGTACTGCCGCTTGTTGACGTGAGACATTCATGTCAATACGATACGCGCGTCTCAAAAAATTGCAATGGCCTTCGCATAGCCGAACGGCCGGGCAAAAGAGCGGCAGGCGGCAACGCCGAGCGCGCCCAGGGATTGGGGAAACGCAATGAAGCGCGTCTATGTGGTGGGCACCGCCGACACCAAAGGTGAGGAGCTGGCTTTTCTGGCCGATGCGGTCGCTGCCACCGGTGCTGCTGTCGCCACCGTCGACGTCGGGACACGCAGCGCGACGGTGCCGGTCGATGTCCCGGCCGACGAGGTCGCGGGTCACCATCCCGGCGGCAGCAGTGCCGTGTTGGGCATCGACGACCGCGGCACCGCGGTCGCTGCAATGGCCATCGCCTTCACCCGGTTCGTCCAATCGCGTACCGATATATCGGGTGTGATCGGCATCGGCGGTGGCGGCGGCACGTCGATCATCACATCAGGCATGCGCGCTCTGCCGCTCGGCCTGCCGAAAATCATGGTCTCGACGCTCGCCTCGGGCGACACCGCGCCTTATGTCGATGTCTCCGACATCGTCATGATGCCGTCGGTGACAGACATGGCCGGCCTGAACCGGCTTTCGCGTGTCGTGCTGCACAGTGCCGCCCAGGCGATATCAGGCATGGCGGCAAAGCCGGCGCCGCCCCCCGACGGCAAACCGTCGATCGGCCTCACCATGTTCGGCGTCACCACACCATGCGTGACTTCCATCGCCGAGCAGCTTCGCTCGACCTATGACTGCCTGGTTTTCCACGCCACCGGAACCGGCGGCCGCACCATGGAAAAACTGGCCGACAGCGGCTTGCTGTCCGGTGTCATCGACATCACCACGACCGAGGTCTGCGACCTCTTGTTCGGCGGCGTGCTGCCGGCAACCGAAGACCGCTTCGGCGCGATCGCCCGCACTGGGCTACCTTATGTTGGCTCGGTCGGGGCCCTCGATATGGTGAATTTCTGGGCGCCGCCGACCATTCCGGAACGCTACAGCGGGCGGCTGTTTTACGAGCACAATCCGAACGTGACGCTGATGCGCACGACACCTGACCAAAGCCGCAGGATCGGCGAATGGATCGGCACCAAACTGAGCCTCTGCGACGGCCCGGTCCGGTTCCTCATTCCCGAAAAGGGCGTCTCGGCACTCGATATCGAAGGCGGCGCCTTCTTCGACCCTGAAGCCGATGCAGCACTCTTCGAGGCCATCGAGCGCACGATCCTGCCTGATGACAAGCGACGTGTGACGCGCCTGCCGCTGCATATCAACGATCCGGAATTCGCCAAGGCTGCAACAGCGGCCTTTCTCGATATCCCCAGACAGTGAGAGAGAAAGACATGGCCGCCATACCGCGCAAGAAGATCCTGGAAAAGTTCGGCAAGATGATTGCCGGCGGCGTGCCGATTGTCGGCGGCGGCGCCGGCACCGGCCTGTCGGCCAAGGCCGAAGAGGCCGGCGGCATCGACCTGATCATCATCTACAATTCCGGCCGCTATCGCATGGCCGGGCGCGGCTCGGCCGCCGGCCTGCTCGCCTATGGCAACGCCAACGAGATTGTCAAGGAAATGGCCTACGAGGTGCTGCCCGTGGTGAAGAAGACGCCGGTGCTGGCCGGCGTCAACGGCACCGATCCTTTCGTCATCATGCCGCTGCTGTTGGCCGAGCTGAAAACGATGGGCTTTTCCGGCGTGCAGAACTTTCCGACAATCGGCCTGTTCGACGGCCAGATGCGGCAGAGTTTTGAAGAAACCGGCATGGGCTTCGGGCTCGAAGTCGACATGATCGCCGCCGCACACGAACTCAACCTCCTGACCACCCCTTATGTGTTCAATCCCGACGAGGCGCGCGCCATGACCAAGGCTGGCGCCGACATCGTCGTTGCCCATATGGGCGTGACGACAGGCGGCTCGATCGGCGCGACGTCGGCCAAGTCACTGGACGACTGCGTCAAGGAGATCGACGCCATCGCTGAAGCGGCGCGTGTCGTGCGCAAGGACGTAATCCTGCTTTGCCATGGCGGGCCGATCTCGATGCCTGACGACGCCCGCTACATCCTCGAACGCTGCAAGGGCCTGCATGGTTTCTACGGTGCCAGCTCGATGGAGCGGCTCCCGGCGGAAGCGGCGATCGCCAGGCAAACCGCGGATTTCAAGGCCGTCACGCTTGGTGCCAAAACGACTGCGAAGAAAAAGAAGGGATGAGACGATGACTGACAAAAGCAAGGTGTTTGTCTATCCGAAGGACGTCAGCGCCTTCGGCTTCGACTGGGGCAAGCTCTCGCTGACAGTAGCGCCCGAGGTGAACGGCGCGACACGCTTCTCCGGCGGC
Source organism: Mesorhizobium sp. M0938 (assembly GCF_040319125.1). Classification (NCBI taxonomy): domain Bacteria; kingdom Pseudomonadati; phylum Pseudomonadota; class Alphaproteobacteria; order Hyphomicrobiales; family Phyllobacteriaceae; genus Mesorhizobium; species Mesorhizobium sp. M0938. The sequence continues at coordinate 210,950 of NZ_JAMYNS010000011.1, forward strand.
GTCGTCGACCTGCCCTCCGGCAAGGGCCACACGCGCCACAACCATCCGGGTGCGGAAGAGATCATCTTCGTCATATCGGGGAACGGCGAGCAGATGGTCGAGGACGAGAACGGCAATCCGGTTGTTGCGAAGGTCGGCCCCGGCTGCACTATCTATGTGCCGGAAAGCCGCTTCCATTCGACGCTGAACACCGGCGACGCGCCGATGCAGCTCTTCGTCGTTTACTCACCAGCTGGGCCGGAGCTGGCGCTGCGCGACCTTCCGGATTTCCGGCTGCTGCCGCCGGGCGGGAGCCATTGATAGTACCGTTCGCCGGTGGCAGTTCGAATACCTCTCACCGGTTTGCCGGCAAACCGTCGCACCCAGCTTCAGCGCCGGCGAAGCTTTGCCAATCACGCTTTAACAGCCTATGCTGTCACATCGGCCGCCAGCGCTTCGGATGCAGCCGACAGTAAGAGGGTACGTGCTCTTGCCCGCCAGGGAGAGAGCCATGCCGCAATCCCTTTTTCGCAACCAGATATTGAAAGCCCTCTCCTCAGAGGATTTCGCGCTTTTGCAGCCGGCAATGCGTCACGTCGAACTGGGCATCAAAGCTCGGCTGGAAATCCCCTATCATCCGATCGAGCACGTGTATTTTCCAGAGGTGGGTATCGCTTCGGTGGTCGCCACCATGACCGGAGGGCGACAAAGCGAAGTCGGCATCATCGGCAACGACGGCATGACCGGGGTTGCGGTCATTCTCGGCCAAGACAGGTCTCCCAATGAAACCTATATCCAGGTCGCCGGCAATGGCTGGAGCCTGCCGGTTGAAAATCTTCGCTCTGCGGTTGCAGAAAGGTCCACCCTTCGCGAGTCACTGCTGCGCTATGCCCACGCGTTCCTCGTCCAGTCGTCCCGGACGGCACTGGTCAACGGTCATTCGAAAATCGAGGAACGGCTGGCCCGCTGGTTGCTGATGGTCCATGATCGCGCTGAAGGCAATAAGATCTACCTGACACATGAATTTCTGGCGACGATGCTTGGCTCTCGGCGCCCGGGGGTTACCACTGCCCTCCAAATGCTTGAATATCGGGGGTTGGTTCACGCCAGGCGCGGCGAGATCACCATCGTCGACCGCGCCGGAATGATCAAGCTGACCCAGGGCGCTTACGGCGAGGAGGAGCAGCGCTATTTCGGCCTGGCCTCCGCCTGATTGTCCGCTTTCAGACATAATCTTGAAGACCGCCGCGAGTTGGCCGTAAATCATGTTGGTAACGGGTTTCAGGGAGGGAATCTTGATGACCAACACTTTTCACACCGTCACGGTTGAAAGGGCGGCCGAGGCCTATGTTCTTTCCAGAGCCAAGGCCCGCTTCCTTTCGATCGTACAGGCAATCCGCGCCATCCGAACGCTCATGCCGGCTTGCAAGGCCACCGACCGCGAGTTGGAGGAGATGCTGGCGGCGGCATGCGTCACTCACGGTGTGCCCGTCGCTTTCGACGTAACGGCGGCCGAGGGCACAGAACCACGGCTCCATTCGTAAGGCCGGAGATGCCCGCGCTCGCGCAGACGCCTACCTTGTCGGACGTTCGCCTGGCGATCGTCCGCTACCTGATCGACAATGTCGACCACCCGAGCGTTTCGATATCCGAGGTCAGCCACGTCGTGAGAAGAGCGTTTCCGCTTTGCGAACTCACGGATTGGGAACTTGGCGATCTCATTGCGCGAAGCGCTATTGGCGCGGGATTTGCAATCGATTTCGACGCAACGGCGCCTTGAGGTCTATCGAGGCACCGACGGTTTCGCGCCGTCTTCCAAGGGGGATCGAACTCTTCCAGAGTTACTGGGTTCTGGCCGCAAAAACGCGCGCTAAGCCACCCCGCCCCTGTTCCATCCCCGGCCCCGGTCGCCGAACATCACATAGCCGGTGTCGGTGACCGCAACCGTGTCCTCCAGCTTGATGAAGCCGCGCGTTGGATGAAGCATCGTTGTCTCGACCGACAGCACCATGTTTTTCTCCAATGGCTGTTCGGCATAGGTGCCTTCGTAGGTCACCGGGTGGTTGGTCATCAGGAACGGCGCCTCATGCGTGATCAGCCCCATGCCGTGGGCGAAGAAATCGGTATAGGACGCGACCTTGGATCTCTTCAGCACGCCCTCCGCGCGAGAAATCATGTCGCCGCCCAGCGTGCCTGCCTTGACCTTGGAGAAGGCCGCCTGCTGCACCGTCTCGACTTCGGCCAGCAAATCCTCCAGTTCAGCGTCCGGCTCGCCTAAGATGCCCATGCGACAGAGGTCACCGATATAGCCGTGATAATTGCCGCCGGAATCGATCGACATCACCTCGCCCTTTTTCCACGCCTGTGGCGAGCCGGCGCGATTGTGGCTGGAGCCCAGCGTCAGCAGGCAGTATTCGAAATGCGCGCCGCGATTGGTTTCCTCGCGCCTGAGTTGCTCGATGATCTCGGTCTTGGTCGTGCCTTCACGTGCCCAGGCAATGGTTGCCAGCATGGAATCGGTGATCAGTTCGGAGGCGATGCGCAGCTTCTCCAGCTCCGCTTCGGTTTTGATGGCACGCATGCGCTCCAGCATATCAGTCGCATCGATCAGCTTGGCGTCGGGCAATGCCTTGCGGATTAGCGTGTAGGCGTCCGACGGCAGGAAAGCCGGCTCGATGCCGATGCGGGCGTTGCCCTTGCCGATTTTCGTCAGATGCTCGACCGCAAGGTTGGCGGCGTCGAGCGTGCCCCAGCAGGCGGCGTGCAAGGTCGGCGTCCAGAACGGGTTGTTCTGGTGCTCGCCGCCCTCCATGCGGTTGCCGATATAAGCGGCATGCTCCGGCCCACCCTTCTCGTAGACAACAACAGGCAGATAGCGGCTGTGGCCGATCGCATCCATGGCGGCGAAGAAGATGAACTTGTAGCCGCCAAGCAGATATTGCGTGTTGTGCTTGGAGGTAGCGAGCAGCACATCGATGCCCGCCTCCTCCATCAGTCGATCGACCCTGGCATGGTCGAATGGGATGGTGCTGACGGCATTCTTGCCCGGGACGACGTTCATCTTTCTCTCTCCCTGAATTCCGTGGCCGACCGGTCGGATCGCCGGCTGTTTTGGTCATGATATTCTGGCTGTCAGTCAAATCTGCACCATTTTCCCCTGCCTGGTCCAGCCAGAAACAGGTGGAACGGCCATTCTGGCATACTTCGTCTTCGTATATAGCAAGACTTAACCAAATCTGGTCCTACCAGATCAGCTCGAATGAACCGCTTCCCTCTAACTGGTCCAGCGGACGAAATTTTCAAAGCCACGTGAGGATGCGCCAAATCCGTCTCTGGCGAAACCCTTGGCGAAGCTCATAATCACCCTTGCAAGGATGCCACCTGGCGTCCGAGGGTGGCCTACCCGGCCGGGTGGCTGAGAGGGACGGAGTTCGATCATGTCAGAGTTCACGATTTCCAGACGCACCGTGCTTGCCGGTTCGGCATTGCTTCTGGCTTCGACGGCGCTGCCGACCATCGGTCGGGCACAGACGCCGAAGAAAGGCGGGCGGCTGATCGTCGCCGCCGATTCCGAGCCGCGCAACCTCAATCCGGCGATCGTCGCGTCCAACGGCGTGTTCTTCATTTCGAGCAAGGTCGTGGAACCGCTCGCCGAGGCATCCTTTGATGGCAAGGACGGGCTCGACCCACGCCTGGCGACAGGCTGGGAGGGCGCCGCCGACGGCTTGTCGGTGACATTCAAATTGCGCGAAGGCGTCAAATGGCATGACGGCAAACCTTTCACCTCCGCCGACGTCGCGTTCTCGGCGCTGCAGATATGGAAGCCGCTGCAGAATCTCGGCCGTACCGTGTTCAAAGACCTGGAGGCGGTCGATACGCCCGACGAACTGACCGCCGTGTTCAAATTCGCCAAGCCGACACCATTCCAGCTGATCCGCAACGCCTTGCCGGCGCTGAGCAGCGTCGTGCCCAAGCACATCTACGAAACAGGTAAGATCGAAGAAAACCCGGCCAACAATGCGCCTGTCGGCACCGGCCCCTTCAAATTCGCCGAACATAAACCTGGCGAATACTACCGGCTGGAGAAGAATGCCGACTACTGGGGCAAGGACCAGCCTTACCTCGACGAGATCATCTATCAGGTGCTGCCCGACCGCACTTCGGCGGCAAGCGCGCTTGAGGCGGAAGAGATCCAGCTCGCCGCCTTTTCCGCCGTGCCTCTGGCCGATCTCGACCGCATCTCCAAAGTGCCTGGCCTCAAGGTGATCACCAAGGGCTATGAGGGGCTAACCTATCAGCTCGTCGTCGAGATCAACCATCGCCGCAAGGAACTGGCCGACCTGAAGGTGCGCCAGGCGATCGCCCACGCCATCGACAAGGATTTCGTCGTCAAGACAGTGTTCCTCGGCTACGCCGCCACAGCCACCGGCCCGGTGCCCAAGAACGATCCGCAATTCTATACGGCCGACGTGCCGACCTATGCCTTCGACGTGGCCAAGGCCAACGCCCTGCTCGATGAAGCCGGCTACATCAGGGGTGACGACGGCAAACGCTTTTCACTGAAGCTGCTGCCGGCGCCCTATTTCAACGAGACCAAGCAGTTCGGCGACTATCTGCGCCAGGCACTCGCCGCCATCGGCATTGACGCCCAGCTGGTCAACAACGACTCCGCCGCCCACATCAAGGCCGTCTACACCGACCACGCCTTCGACCTTGCGGTCGGGCCGCCGGTGTTCCGCGGCGACCCTGCGATCTCGACCACCATCCTGGTGCAGAGCGGCATTCCCGACGGCGTGCCGTTCTCCAACCAGGGCGGCTACAAGAACGATGAACTCGATGCCCTCATCGCCAAGGCATCCGAGACGCTCGACACATCAGCCCGCACCGAACTCTACAAGGAGTTTCAGAAAAAGGTCGCAGCCGACCTGCCGCTGATCAACGTCGCCGAATGGAGCTTCATCAGCGTTATCAAAGACACGGTGGGGAATGTCGCCAACAACCCGCGCTGGGCGGTGTCGAACTGGGCGGACACCTGGCTGGAGGCTTAGCAAGGTTCGCTCCAGACTTGCACATGGTGTATCCGGGTGCTCAGCTTCGGTGATGAGAGTTCTACGGCGCCCCCCTCTGTCCTACCGGACATCTCCCCCACAAGGGGGGAGATTGGCAGCTTCGGCGTTAAAGGCAGCTTTGCAACACTGGAGATTGGCGAAAACGACAATGACCGCCGATCTCCCCCCAAGTGGGGGAGATGTCCGGCAGGACAGAGGGGGGCGCCGTAGAACACAACCCAGAAGAATTGGCCCACCTGCCAATGTCGGTGCGCCATGACGCGCGCACTCCTCCTCCTTCGCCGCCGCCTCGTCGGCAGCATCTTCGTGCTGCTGATTGTCGTCATCGGCACCTTCCTTTTGCTGGAAGCCGCGCCCGGCGATGCGGTCGACGCCTATATCGCCTCGACCGGCGGCGACGCCGGCATGATCGAATTGCTGCGCCATCGTTGGGGCCTCGACCAGTCGGCGCTGACGCGGCTGGCGAACTATCTCTGGGCACTGCTGCATCTCGACCTCGGCCAGTCGGTGACTTTCTCGCGGCCGATCCGCGAGGTGATCCTCGAACGCCTGCCCAACACCCTGCTTTTGATGGGCAGCGCGACCGCGCTCTCCTTCGGGCTCGGCTCAGCGCTCGGCATCTATGCCGGAGCCAGGCCCGGCAGCTTTCGTGACCGCTTCCTGTCGATCGGCTCGCTGGCGCTCTATGCCGTACCCGGCTTCTGGCTCGGGCTGGTGCTGATCATCGTCTTTGCCGTCGACCTGCGCTGGTTTCCGATCGGCGGCATCGAGAGCCTCGCGTCGGCCAAGACCGGCCTCGACCGCGCGGCCGATATTGCCCGCCATCTCGTCCTGCCGGTGTCCGCACTCGGCTTCATCTATCTGGCGCTCTACCTGCGCATGATGCGCGCCGGCATGGCCGAGGTCTGGCGGCAGGATTTTGTCCTCGCCGCTCGCGCCAAGGGCCTGTCCCGCCGCCGCATCGTGCTCGCTCACGTCGCCCGCAATGCGCTGTTGCCGCTGGTCACCATGCTCGGACTTCAATCGGCGCAGATGCTCGGCGGCAGCGTCGTCATCGAAAGCGTCTTTTCGGTGCCCGGCCTTGGCCGGCTGGCACAGGAAGCGGTGGCGGCGCGCGACACGCCTCTGCTGCTCGGCATCATTCTCACCAGCGCCGTTCTGGTTATCGTGATCAACCTTCTCGTCGACATCGCTTACACCGTCCTCGATCCGCGCGTCGGCGCCAGCGAGGCCAGTGCGTGAGCCCGCTTCGCCGTTTTTTCCGCACGCCGGAAGCGCTCGCCGGCGGGATCATCCTGGCGGCGTTGTTCGCCATGGCGCTTGCCGCACCGCTGGTCTTTCCCGGCGATCCGCAGGCGATTGCCGGGCCGGCATTGCTGCCGCCCTTTCAGGACTGGTCGCTGCCGCTCGGCACCGACCGGCTCGGCCGTGATGTGCTGGCCGAACTTTTCCACGGCGCCCGCACTTCGCTGGCGGTCGGGCTGGCGGCGGCAGCCGCAGCCCTTGCCGTCGGCGCGATAGTCGGCACGCTGGCCGGCTTTGCCGGCGGCGGCGTCGACGAAGTGCTGATGCGTATCACCGACGCCTTCCAGACCGTGCCGAGCTTCCTGCTGGCGCTGGCCTTCGTCAGCGTCGTCGGGCCATCGCTCGGCGTCGTCATCGCGGCGATCGCGCTCGGCGCCTGGACGGGGCCGGCGCGTGTCGCCCGCGCCGAAGTGCTGTCGATCCGGGAACGCGATTTTGTCGCCGGCGCCCGTGTTGTCGGCATGCATCCGCTGGAGATCGCTTTTCGCGAAGTGCTGCCCAACGCGTTGCCGCCGGTGCTGGCATTGTCGTCGGTGATCGTCGCCGCCGCAATCCTCACCGAGGCGGCCCTTTCGTTTCTCGGCCTCGGCGACCCCAACCGCGTGACCTGGGGCGGCATGATCGCCGAAGGCCGCGCCGTGCTGCGCACCGCGCCCTTTTTGTCGATCATTCCGGGTGTAGCACTCGTGCTGACAGTGCTCGGCGTCTATCTCGCCGGCGAAGGCGTCGTCGAGACGACCGCTGTGAGAAGGAGCCTGTCGTGACGGCGCTGCTTTCGATCCGCGATCTGACGGTGACCTACCGCCGCGATGGCGCCGAGGTGGCGGCGTTGAAACATGTCAGCCTCGATGTCGCCGCCGGCGAGCGCTTCGCCATCATCGGCGAGAGCGGCTCGGGCAAGAGCACACTGGCGCTGGCGATAGCCGGGCTGCTGCCGGGATCTTCCAAGGTTGAGGGTCGCATCGAGTGGTTTTTGCCATCGTCGCCATCCTTTGGTGCCAAGGCACCCCCCTCTGTCCTGCCGGACATCTCCCCCGCAAGGGGGGAGATCGGCCATTCGATCGCCGGCTCCTTTTCGCCAACTTCGGCGATTGGCGAAAGCAGGGGTGAAAGAGCAATCTCCCCCCTTGCGGGGGAGATGTCCGGCAGGACAGAGGGGGGTGGGACGGAACGCCAGCCTAAATTCATTCCCCTCGGTGGCCGCGACATCGGCTTCATTTTCCAGGACCCGTCGGCCAGCCTCGATCCGGTGATGGCGGTCGGCGAGCAGATTGCGGAGGTCGCGCACGCGCATCTCGGCCTTACTTGGTCGCAATCCTATGCCAGGGCAAAAACCCTGCTCGAACGCGTCCGGCTGCCCGATCCAGACGCCGCTTTGCGCGCCTTTCCGCACCAGCTTTCCGGCGGCCAGAAGCAGCGCGTGGCGATCGCCGCAGCGATCGCGGCCGGTCCGAAACTGCTGATCGCCGACGAGGCGACCAGCGCGCTCGACACCATCATCCAGGCCGAGATCGTCGCGCTGATCCGGCAGTTGGTGGCCGAGGACGGCATGACGCTGCTGTTCGTCAGCCACGACATCGCGCTGGCCGCCGAGCTGGCCGAGCGTATTGCCGTGTTCCGGCACGGCGAGTTGGTCGAGCTCGGTGCGACGGCGCAGATCATCGCCAGCCCACGCCACGCCTACACGAGAGCGCTGCTCGACGCCCATCTCGGCCTCGACGCCGAACCGCTGCTGCGGCAGGCAGGAGCGTCGGGGTGAGCCGTCCATTGCTGGCCGTTTCCGGCCTGACCAAACGATATCGTCGCGGCGGCAAGACGATCGCCGCCGTCGATGACGTTTCCTTTCACATCAGGTCCGGCGAGACGCTGGCATTGGCCGGGCCTTCCGGCAGCGGCAAGTCGACGATCGCGCGGCTGCTGCTGCGGCTGATCGAACCGGACGCTGGTCGTATCGAGTTCGAAGGCGGCGATTTCCTGGCCCTGAACGGCGCTGCCTTGCGCGCGCGGCGCGCGCGTCTGCAAATGGTGTTTCAGGACCCGCTCGCCGCCTTCAACCCGCGCGCCACCGTAGCGCGCGTGCTCGACGACCCTCTGCGCATCCATGGCATAGCATCCCGCACCGAGCGTCCGCACCGCATTGCTGCTTTGCTGGACCGCGTCGGCCTGGGCGCTGATCTCGCCAGCCGCGCCATCCACGAGATCTCGGGTGGCCAGCGCCAGCGCGTCGCGATTGCCCGCGCCATCGCCACAAAGCCGTCGCTGATCGTGCTCGACGAGGCAGTGTCCGCGCTCGACGTATCGGTGCGCCGACAGATCCTGCAATTGCTGCTCGACCTGCAGCGCGAGGAACGGATCGCCTATCTGTTCATTTCGCACGATCTCGGCGTTATCAGCGCCATCGCTCATCGTGTCGTCATCCTCGACGCCGGCCACGTCGCCGAGAGCGGCGATGCCCGTGCGGTCATCGGTGCCCCGCAGTCGGCGATCGGCAAAGCGCTGGTGGCGGCAGCGCCAAAACTGAACAGGACCAGCACGCAGGGCGCAGCAGATCGTCAATAACCCAGCGCGCAACCATCCTTGCGTGGATCGGACGCGCCGGTAAGCGTACCCTTGTCCCAGTCGATCAGCACCAGCTGACCGCCGCCATGCGGCTCGGTCGGGATGGACACTTGGTGGCCCCGCTCGCGCAGGCCGGCGATCGCATCGGCCGGAACGCCGCGCTCCGCCTCCACCATATCCTGTCGGTAAAACACCCTCGGCGCATCCAGCGCCTCCTGCGGGTCCATGCCGAAATCGATCATGTTGGTGAGCAGGTGGACATTGCCGAACGGCTGGTAACCGCCACCCATCACGCCGAACGGCATGACCGCCCGGCCCTTGGCTGTCACCATGCCCGGCATGATGGTGTGCATCGGGCGTTTTCCCGGGGCGATGCAGTTTGGGTGGTCTGCCGCCAAACGGAAGCTGCTGCCGCGATTCTGCAGGACGACGCCGGTCCTGGGGCCGACCACCCCGCTGCCGAACGAATGAAAGGTCGAGTTGATGAAGCTGACCGCGTTGCGGTCGCGATCGACCACGGAGATGTAGACGGTATCGCTTGGCTGAAGCTCAAGGCGAGGCAGATGCGTCATCGCGTGCGCCGGATCGATGGCGGCACGCAGCCGGTCCGCATGGGAGCTGGACAACAACTGCTCCACGGGAACATGGACGTGATTCTGGTCGCCGATGAAATTGTCGCGGTCCTGATAAGCAAGCCGCCCCGCCTCGATCTCGAGGTGAAGGCGCTCGGCACCGCTCGGTTCCAGCGAGCCGAGCGAAAAGCCCGACAGCACATTCAGCATGATCAGTGCCGTCAGCCCCTGGTTGTTCGGCGGCATCTGGTGGATGTCGTAACCCCGATAGGACGTGCCGACGGGCCTGACATAATCGCCCTTCGTCGCCGCGAAATCCTCAAGCGCATGCAGCCCGCCAAGCGCGCGCAGACGCGACACCATGTCGTCGGCGACCTCACCTTCATAAAAGCCGGCACGGCCACGGCGCGAAACGATGCGTAGCGTGTCGGCCAATTGCGGCTGCCGGTGCAACTCGCCGGCCAGCGGCGCCTTTCCATCCGGCAGAAAAATCCGCGCCGCATGTTCGTCGGCGGCCAGCAGGGCAGCACTTTCGGCCCAGTCGAAGGCGACGCGGTCTTGGACGACATAGCCCTGTTCGGCGTAGCGTATGGCGGGCGCGAGCGCGGCGTCGATGCCCTTTCTGCCGTGATCCTCGAGCAGCCGGCACCAGGCGTCGATGGCGCCCGGCACGGTGACCGCATGCGGGCCGGACTCAGGCAGCGCGTCATGCCCCCTGTCCAGATACCACTCAGCCGTCGCTGCGGCAGGTGCGCGGCCCGAGCCGTTGAAGGCCAGAACCTCGCCTTGGCCATTAGGACAGTAGAGGACGAAACAGTCGCCGCCGATGCCGGTCGATTGCGGCTCGACGACTGCCTGCACTGCCGCCGCGCACACGGCTGCGTCCATTGCGTTGCCGCCGGACCGCAGCATCTCGACCGCCGCCAATGTCGCCAGCGGGTGCGATGTCGCGGCCATCGCTTCCGTTGCACGAACCGGCGACCGTCCGGGGAGCTGAAAATCACGCATGCAGGATCAATAGCCTCCGAACTAGCGATGGCGCCAAGAGTTGTGCCCTCGAAAGTAGCACGACCAGGAGGCAGTGATCACCCGGGGAAATTACCGTCCTCAATCAGCAAACTTGAAAAAATCGGTGGTGTAATCCGGGTATGCGTTCAGCCCATCGAAAAGGTCGGCCAGGTCGCGGGTGTCTGCTAATATTCCTGACAAGACCAGCGCAGTCGCCACGCCGGCACCAATTCCACCGGCGATATCGTGTTCGACGCTGTCGCCGACACAGACCACGGTGCTTCGGTCCGGATTACCCGCCAGTGCCAGCGCGGCATCGAAGATCGGCGCATAGGGCTTGCCAATGCGGGTGACGCTGCCGCCGAGGCTCTCGTAGAGATCCGCAAGCTGGCCGGCGCCAAAGCGAGGCCCCACTGCCGTCAGCATGATCTTGTCGGGATTGGTGCAGAAGCACGGCACCTGCCGCGCTGCTGCCGGTGCAAAAAGTCTGCGATAGTGGTCGATGTCGTAGCGATCGCCTTCGCTGGCGGCGATCAGCACCAGCTCGGCATCGTCGCCGTCGCTGGTCAACGTAAAAGGCAGACCTTCAATCGCCGAGCGGTCGCCTTCGCGGCTGATCAGCAGGCACTTCGTGTTTGGGCGCAGCCTACCGGATGTCGCCATTTCCTGAAACGACCGCCACGCGATCTCGCCGGAAGAGACAAATTGATCCCAGCTTCCTGGTTCGAAGCCAAGCTTCAGCAAGCGGGCCTCGTTGGGCCGCGCCCGCCTGCCCGAGTTCGAGACCAGCACAATCGTCCGGCCTGCGCGCTTCAGCGCCGACAATGCCTCCACGGCGCCCGGATAGGGGTTGGTGCCATCGTGCAGCACGCCGAATTGGTCGAGCAGGAACACCTGATAGCGCTCGACCAGCGCTCCGATACCGTCGAGATGTTCAACTGTTTTCGTGCTCACAAAAGCTCCGCTTCGATTGCGCCCATCAGCGCCAGCCGCGCCGTGCCGGCGGCCGCCTCGTCAGAAAGCGCCGGTAGGAAACTGACGCCCAGCTTGTGCTGCCGGATAGCGGTCCAGGCGGGATTTGCCGCACCGCCGCCGACGCTTCTGACCGAGGTCAATCGGGGCGCACCGAGTTCGGCAAGCCGGCGATAGCCGAGCGCCTCGATCCCGGCAATGCCTTCCAACATCGCTTTCAGATAGTCGGCGTCGTCCGCCGGCCGCGGCGTCAGGCGTGGCGGCAGAGCAGGATCGGCGATCGGAAAGCGTTCGCCGACCGTGGGAAGCGGATAATAGTCGAGGCCGGTCTCCGTCATGGGGTCGATCCCCGCACTCAACTCGATGATGCGCGCGAGGGGAAAATGCTGCGCCAGCACCTTACCGCCCGAATTCGACGCGCCACCCGCCAGATAGGCATCTCCCAACCGATGGCTGTAGATGCCGAACTGCGGCGCCGAGATCGGCCGGTCGGAGAGGATCTTGATGGTCAGCGACGACCCCAGCGCGGTGACGCCGTCGCCAACCGCCGCAGCACCCGTCGCCAGGAACGATGCGCAGCCATCCGTTGTCCCGGCGACCACGGCGACGTCGCGCGCCAGGCCGAACAGATCCGCGGCGCTCGCGGTGAGCGTTCCCGTGACATCGCCCGGCTTGACGACACCAGGCAGGAATTCCATGCGCATGCCGGTCGCCGCGATCCAGTCCGGCCAGCGGCGGGCCTCGACGTCGTAGCCGGTTTTCAGGGCATTGTTCTCGTCGCTGACATCGAAACGGCCGGAGAACTGTCCCGCGATCCAGTCGGCCTGATGCAGCACGGCGGCAATGCCGGGCAGGCGCTGGAACCACAGTGCCTTGGCGAGACCAGACGTCGCTCCAAGTGCTGCGCTCGCTGCCGGCGCCTCGCGCGCGATCACAGCCAGTATGTCGTCGTCGTCGACCTTGTCGTTGTACATCAACGGCTCGGCCAGCGGCCGGCCGGCGCCGTCGACCGGCAGCAGCGTGCCCGAAGTGCCATCGACGGCAATCGACCGGACCGCCGCGCGATCGACGCCTGCAAGCAGTTCCGTCAGAGCCGCGCCGACCGCTGACCACCACACCGAGGGATCGCGGGCGTTCTGGCCAAATCTGTCGAGTGGAACGGCGGAACGCGCGGCAATCGAAAAGTCCGGCCGCATGGCGACGGCGCGCGCACCTGATGTGCCGATGTCGATGCCGATCGAAAGCGGGCCAATTGGACGCGCCATGTCAGCCGCCAGCTGCATTGAGTTTCTGGCGATACTGCTCGGCGTCCCAGTTGATCAGCTCGTCGTTCTCGGCGGCGGTCAGATAGTTCAGCTTCGCCGCGACGTCGACCCGCGCCGTCACGTCGGCGAGGCAGCGTTGCATGGCGTCGGCGCCGGCACTGGCGTCGCCACGCATCAGCACGCCAGCCCCGGGAAACAGGATTGCCACCGGTGCCGCACCGCACCGCTCGGTGACGCGCGGAACGTCCTCGCCAGGCCTCGCCACCACCGAACCCTTGCCGAGAAAGATGACGTGATCGGGATAGAGGCTGCCTCCCGACGCCATGCGACAGCTTTCCGGATCTATTGCGGCGACATGTGCTTCCACATCCGCCGGTAACCTGTAACCGGTGCGTCCGATGAGCGCCGTCAATGCCGCAATGTCCGGCTCCGCCACCTCGCGCGGCGGCCGCGCCAGCAGCCCTGTGACGCGACGCAGCAGTGCCTCGGCGCCGGCGACGGTCTCGGCAGCGACGACCAGCCCGTGATTGCCAAGGATCAGCACATCGACGCCTGGCCGAAGGCGCTCGGCAATGCCCTGGGCAAGCGGCAGGCCCGGTCGGCGATAGGGAACATACGCCCATTCGAGTCCATCGAGGCGCTTGGCGAGCTGAGCCTCGCAGTCGGCCTGCACGGCAAGCGAAATGGTTTCGACGCAGTGGACATGCAGAACGACTCGTTGCGGCATCAGCGCATGAACCGTGGTCTCGATCGAAGGACGCAGCTTGCGGGCATTGAGCGCCTCGATGGCGAACGCCTGAGGCTGATCGGCAGCCGGGTCGCGCTGTTCGACAGCCTTAAGCAGAGGCGCGATCGCCACGGGCACCATGATGTCCTCGGCGAGCGCATTCTTCAACCAGGTACCGGAAGCCTTGATCCAGAGCGTGTCGCCGGCCTTCAGCGAAGTGTTACCGCCGGCGGCCTGGGTCAGATGCGGGTCGCGCCCGATGCTGGCCGAAAGCGACCGCAAAGCAGCCAATTCCTGCGCATCCGCATAGTTTGCCATCGAAAGTCCTCCACAAACCGGCCGCGTGGCCACGGCTTTGGATGTTGACGCTGGTATCGCAGATGCGAGTAAGTTACGTCAATAGTGATCTTATCTCGTCAAATCGAGCTTGCAATCCGATGCGTGTTGAGTAAGTTGCACCAATTGCCGTGGCAAAATGGCATTTTCGGGAGGTATCCGTTGAGCGACTCCGGCCGCCAGCGTCAGATCGTCGAGTTGTTGCGGGATCGCCCCTTCGCCTCGGTGCGCGAGTTGCAGGAGCGGCTCGGCGTGTCGGCTGCGACGGTGCGGCGCGACATCGACAAGATCGATGAGGCCGGCGAAGCGCGGAAGGTCTATGGCGGCATCTCGGCGCTCGATGGCGCCTCGCAAGCTGGTGTCGCCTATGCCAGGCCCTATGACGAGAACCGCGATCTCGCAGTCGAAGCCAAGCGGCAGATCGCCGCTCTCGCCGCGACCATGGTGCGCGACGGCGACGCCGTCATCGTGCATGGCGGTTCGACCTGTTTCCATCTCGGCGCCAAGCTCGCCGACCGCAACATCCGGCTCTATACCAACTCGATGCCGCTCGTCGCCTATCTGAGCGACCATGGCCATTGCAGCCTGACCATTGCCGGCGGTGAACTGCATCGTGAGCCTGGCATCATCCATTCGCTCACCCAGGCCGTGCCGTTCTATGCCTCCAAGTTCTTTCTTGGCGCGCAAGGCATCGGCCAGGAGGGCCTGCTGGAATCGCATCCGCTGCTGGTCCGCTCCATCGTCGAACTCAGCCTATGCGCCGACCAGATCGTGGTGCTGGCCGACAGCCGCAAACTGTCGATCCACGCGCGCAACGTCGCGCTGCCCTTGTCCCGCATCGGTACGCTGGTAACCGACGATGCCCTCTCCGATGCCGACGCACGCATGCTGGAAGACGCCGGCGTCACGGTGCGGATCGCCTCTGCCTCGGGAGCCCTCCAGTGAACGTGGCTGTCCTCGACTTCGGCAAGACCAATTCGAAGCTGTTCGTCTTCGGCCAGGACGGGCAGACCCTCGACGAGCGCCGGACCCAGCCGAACTGGATACGCAAAGGCGGCTTCAGTGTGCTCGACGAAACGGCGCTTCACGATTGGGCGGCTCGCGCCGTCGGCGAAGCGGTCGACAATCATGGCATAGAGGGGTTGGTGGTTTCGGGCCATGGCTGCACCTTTGCCCTGGTTGACGATGCGGCGCTGACGCACCCGATCCTCGACTACGAGCAGGAGCCGCCGGCCGGGATTGCCGCGCAGATCGATCGCCGCATTCCGGATTTTGCTGAGACCTTCTCGCCGCATCTGCCGCTCGGCTTCAACTATGGTCGCCACATGCTGTGGCTGCAGGCGGTGCAACCCGGCGCGTTCGCTGCCGCGAAATCGATCCTCGGCTATCCGCAATATTGGAGCTGGCGCTTCGGCGGTAGGGCGGTGTCGGAAGTGTCCTATCTCGGCTGTCACTCGCATCTGTGGGCGCCGCGCAAACGCGATTTCTCCTCGCTGGTCGATGCCGAAGGCTGGCGCGGCCAGATGCCCGCCTTCGAGCGTGCCGGCACGGTCATCGGCGAGCAGCGCTTCGGCGAGGCAGCCCGGCCGATCGCCATCCATAACGGCGTTCACGACTCGAATGCGGCGCTCCATGCCTATCGTCGGCAGGAGCTTGGCCCGGTCACCGTCGTTTCGACCGGCACCTGGGTCATCGTGCTCAATCCGGACTGCCCGCTCGACGCGCTCGATCGCGACCGCGATATGCTGGTCAATGTCGATGTCGATGGTGGCCCGGTGCCGACCATCCGCTTCATGGGCGGGCGTGAATTCGCTGTCATCAGCGCCGGCTGGCAGGGCACGATCGCCCGCTCCACGCTACAGCAGGTAATCGACGCCGGCATTATGGCGCTGCCCAGCTTCGCGCCAGGCGGGCCGATGCCTGGCCATCCCGGCGCACTGGTCGGGCGCGCGCCAACCGCGGAGGAGCGTGCGGCCGTGGCGCTGCTCTATGTCGCGCTGATGGTCGATCTGTGTCTCGACCTGATCCATTCGGACAATACCGTCATTGTCGATGGCGGGCTGAACAGTGGCGGCCTGCTCGCCGCCCTGCTGGCGCAGCTGCGTCCCGGCCAGGCCTTCATGCAGGGCGCCACGCTGGAAGGCAGCGCCACCGGAGCGGCGGCTCTCGCCTTCGAGAGCGTCGGACGCGAATTTGCCGCCGAGGCCCCGGAGCCGGTGCGCGCCTCCGGCTTCGCTGGTCTTGCTGGATACCGCGACAGCTGGCGCGGCCTCTCCGCCGATCGAGGCATCGTTGAAACTGCAGCGCGAGGTACACGATGACCGCCGCTGCCCAAATCGAAACGGCGCGCCAGCCGGTGCTGGAGATGCGGCACATTTCGAAGACATTCGGCCCAATCCGCGCCTTGCAGGATGTGTCGCTGACCGTTCACGCCGGTGAACTGCACGCGCTGATGGGCGAAAACGGCGCCGGCAAGTCGACGCTGATGAAGGTGCTGTCCGGCGCCTACCGGCCGGACCCCGGCGGCGATATCCTGATCGACGGCACACCGGTCGCGACCGGCGATCCGATCAAGGCACGCGCCAACGGCATTGCCGTCATTTATCAGGAGCTGTCGCTGGCGCCCAACCTGACGGTCGCGCAGAACATCTTCCTCGGCAACGAGCCGAGACGGTTCGGCATCGTCGACCGCGACCAGTGCCATCGGCGAGCCAAGGAAATCATCGCGCGGCTCGGTGTCACCTTCTCGGCGCGCGCCTCCGTCTCAAGCCTATCACTCGGCGAACGCCAGATGGTCGAAATCGCCCGCGCGCTGTCGACCAGCGCGCGCATCATCGTCATGGACGAGCCGACCACATCGCTGACCTCGCGCGAGACCGACAGGCTGTTCGAAGTCATTGCGACGCTGAAGTCGCAAGGCATCGCCATCATCTACATCAGCCACCGCATGGAAGAGGTCTACCAGCTTGCCGACCGCGTCAGCGTGCTGCGCGACAGCGGCTATGTCGGCACGCTCGAACGCGCCGACCTGAATGCCTCGCGCCTCGTCTCGATGATGGTCGGCCGCGACCTGTCCGCCTTCTACAAGAAAGATCACCGCCCGCCGGACGCAAAGCGCGCAATCGCGCTATCGGTAAAGGGCATGTCGGACGGCCATCTTTTGAAGGACTGTTCCTTCGATCTGCACAAGGGCGAAGTGCTGGCGCTGGCGGGCCTGGTCGGCTCGGGCCGCACCGAGCTCGCACGATTGATCTTCGGCGCCGACAGGCACACATCAGGCACGCTGGAACTCGACGGCAAGCCGATAGCCATCGGCTCGCCGCGCGAGGCGCTGGATGCCGGCATCGCCTACCTCACCGAGGACCGCAAGGAACTCGGTCTGTTCCTCGACATGTCGATTTCCGACAATATCAGCATGGGCGTGCTCGCAAGGGACGCGCAGGTCGGAGGCTTGCGCGACTTTGCGACGGCCGAAAGGCGCGCCGCCAAGGCCGTTTCCGAACTCTCCATCCGCACCAGGTCGGTGCAGGCCAATGCCGGCTCGCTGTCCGGCGGAAACCAGCAGAAGGTGCTGCTCGCCCGCCTGCTTGAGACCGAGCCTCGGGTTCTCATCCTCGACGAGCCGACCCGCGGCGTCGATGTCGGGGCGAAGTCGGAAATCTACCGGCTGATCGACGATCTCGCCAAGAAGGGCATCGCCATCCTGATGATCTCCAGTGAACTGCCGGAGGTGATCGGCGTCGCCGACCGCGTGCTGGTTATGCGCGACGGCACCATATCGGGCGAGGTGACGGCATCCGAAGGCCAGCCGCTCAGTCAGGAAGCAATCATGGAACTTGCAACGGGAGCGGCCAAGCGATGACCGACAAGGCAACCGAGATAAGCGCGGGCGACCAGGCCGTCGGCAAGAACCGGCGGTTGCGCACCGCCTTCGCCGCGCTCGGCATGCTGCCGGTGCTGATCCTTTTGGCGGCCGGCTTCCAGTTCATGAACCCGCGCTTCCTCACCGAGACCAACCTTTTGATCGTCACCCAGCAGTCGTCGATCAACATCGTGCTTGCGGCCGGCATGACCTTCGTCATCCTGACCGGCGGCATCGATCTATCCGTCGGCGCCATCCTTGCCGCCTCCGCGATGGTGGCGGTGATGGTGTCGCTGGTGCCGGAATGGGGCATGCTCGGCGTGCCGGCGGCCATTCTGGTCGGCCTCGGCTTCGGCATCATCAACGGGCTGCTCGTCGCCTATATCAAGCTGCCGCCCTTTATCGTCACGCTTGGTTCGCTGACAGCCGTGCGCGGCGTCGCCCGCCTGCTCGGCCAGGACACCACTGTGTTCAACTCGGACCTGCCGTTCGACTTCATCGGCAACGGTTCGCTGTTCGGCATCCCCTGGCTGGTCATCATCGCTCTGTCGGTCGTGGTGCTGTCGTGGCTGGTGCTCAAACGCACCGTGCTCGGCACCTGGATCTATGCCGTCGGCGGCAATGCCGAGGCCGCCCGTCTCACCGGCATCAAGGTGCCGCTGGTGCTGCTCTTCGTCTATGGCGTTTCCGGCCTTCTGGCCGGCCTTGGCGGCGCCATGTCGGCGGCCCGGCTCTACGCGGCCAATGGGCTGCAGCTTGGGCAGTCCTACGAACTCGACGCCATCGCCGCGGTCATTCTCGGCGGCACCAGCTTCGTCGGCGGCGTCGGCTCGATCTGGGGCACGCTGATCGGCGGCCTGATCATCGCGGTGCTCTCCAACGGGCTCATATTGGCCGGTGTTTCGGACATCTGGCAGTACATCATCAAGGGATTGGTCATCATCGTGGCGGTCGCCCTCGACCGCTACAGGCTCCAGGCAGGAGCAAGAACGTGATTGACCTTAGTCGCCGGCGTCAACGACCCGGTTTCATGTAACGCACCGTGAGAGGCGCGGGGCATCAGGAGGAAAGAATGAAGACCATCGCTAAACTGCTCTGCGGCGTCGCCCTTGCGGCCGTCGCCATAGCACCGGCTTCGGCCAAGGACCTGAATAAGGTCGGCATCTCGGTCGGCCTGCTCGGCAACCCGTTCTTCGTCGCCACCATCAAGGGCATCGAAGACGCGGCCAAGAAGATCAACCCGAATGTCGAGGTGACGTCGGTGTCGGCCGACTACGACCTCAACAAGCAGGTCTCGCAGGTCGACTCGTTCATCGCTGCCGGCGTCGACGTGATCATGCTCAACGCCGTCGATGCCAAGGCGATCGCACCGGCGGTCAAGAAGGCGCAGGCCGCGGGCATCGTGGTCGCCGCGTTCGACGTTTCGGCGCCGGGCGCCGACGTCACCGTGATGACCAACAACGTCAAAGCCGGCGAAGCGGCCTGCCAGTATCTGGTCGACCATACCGGCGGCAAGGGCGACTATGTCATCCTGAACGGCCCGGCATCGTCGTCGATCCTCGAGCGGGTGAAGGGCTGCAAGGACGTGCTTGCGAAGCACCCGGATATCAAGATCCTCTCCGACGACCAGAATGCCGAGGGCTCGCGCGACGGCGGCCTGAAGGTGTTCCAGTCGCTGCTGACCCGTTTCGACAAGATCGACGCAGTGTTCGCCATCAACGATCCGACGGCAATCGGCGCCCAACTCGCGGCTAAGCAGCTCAACCGCTCGGAGTTCATCTTCACTGCGGTCGACGGCGCGCCCGATATCGAGAAGGAACTCTCTTCCGGCACGTCGATGATCAAGGCTTCGGCCTCGCAGGACCCTTATGTGATGGCAGGCCAGTCGCTGCAGATGGCGGCTGAAGTGCTCGCCGGCAAAAAGCCGGCCGAGGCGACGGTGCTGCTCGACCCGAAGCTGATCACGGCCGAGAATCTGAAGGACTACAAGGGCTGGACCGCAGCCCGCTAAGCCTCCCAAGGCCGGTGCGGCCGGGCTGACCGGCCGCACCATTTTTTGTTTGAGCATCGGATTCTCCAAAACCGGTTTCCACTTTTGGGTCCGATGCTCCCGCGCAACCGGAGACGATCATGTCGCGCATTGGAATCCATTCTTTCGTCTGGTCGGCAAGCTCGGCGCAAGGTGACCTCGAACGGACGCTGGCCAACACCAAAGAAGCCGGTTTCGACCTGATCGAATTCTCCTATCTCGACCCTGCCAATGTCGACATTGGCGGGCTGGCCAAGCGCATCGCCGACCTCGATCTCGGCGTGGCGATCAGCATCGGACTGCCGGCCGACGGCGACATTTCGAGCCCCGACAAGACAATTGCCGCGCGCGGCGTCGAAATCCTCAATGACACCATTTCGCTGACCCGGGACCTGGGCGGCCAGAAGGTCGCCGGCATCCTCTCGACCGGCCACGGATTGCAAACTGAGGCGCCGACGCGCGACCAGTGGAACCGCAGCGCCGGAACGCTCGCCAAGGTCGCGGAGACCGCCAAGGCCGCCGGCGTCACGCTCAACCTCGAGATCGTCAACCGCTTCGAAAGCAATCTGCTCAACACCGCCGCGCAAGGGTTGGCCTTCATCGAGGACACCGGCTCAGATAACATCTTCCTGCATCTCGACACCTTCCACATGAACATCGAGGAAGCCGATGTCGGGCTGGCCATCCGCCACGCTGCGAAAAAGATCGGCTATGTCCATATCGGCGAGAGCCATCGCGGCTTCCTCGGCACCGGCAACATCGACTTTGCCGCGATCTTCGATGCGCTGACCGCGGTCGGCTATAGCGACGACCTCAGCTTCGAATCCTTCTCGTCGGAGATCGTCGACGAGAACCTGTCGAAGAAAACCGCCATCTGGCGCAATCTATGGACCGACAATATGGAGCTGGCCCGGCATGCGCGCCGCTTCATCGCCATCGGGTTGGAAACGGCGCGGCGCAAGGCCGAGCTTGTTGCGTCGAGCCATCGACCTTAGCGCCACCCGGCCCTCATCCATCAGCTGTGGCGCTAGAGCGTTTCATCTCTTGAGAGAATCGTAGGATTCCCAAAGCGGCGTGATTGTGATTCAAGATGCTGGCTGGACGGAGGCCA